>NZ_PCPW01000020.1:0-61099 GCF_002979835.1 Arthrobacter sp. MYb221
CTACTATGATGAAATGACAGGCTCGTTACCCGACGCTGCCGCACATAAGACGGCGGCATGATTTCCGGGACGGTTCACCTTGAGACTTGTGGATCGTAATAGCCCAAGAAAGTTTAAATGGAAGTTGCACGAAGGATCCAACTGATTCGTGTTTAATCGTTCCATCGGAAAACTCGGGACGAGTAACGTGCCATTTGTGCGCAGTTACTATGGCTGTCGTTCCGCTTGGCAACTTGACCGCTACTTCATGCCCAGCATCTGTCGTAGATGTTGCGATTACTTCAGCGATGGTTCCGTTGACCCAACGATCAGCCGGGTCATTCGTCAGCATCATGACTTGTGCGCCGTCTTTGAACTGCAACTTTTTGTCAGCGAGGGGTTCGAAACCGGTAATATCACCCGTGATTTTGGCTTCGGATGTATGCAGCGGTGCATCTAGTTTTTCGAGCATCCTCTTGTTCCTGGCGCCAGCGATACGATTTGTCGTGGTCAGCGTCAACCAACGCTCGTCAAGCGGTGGCGTGAAACCTGAACGCACCTGCTGATTTAGCGCTTGCTGGGATTCTGGAGTGAGGCTACCGTCTCGAACTGAGTTCAATAACGAAACCAACCTGTCATCGCCAAGCTGTCGGAAGACAGTCGTGAGCTCAACGACCGGAAATTCAGATGTTTCAAACGTATTGGCAGAAAAGAAGAATGGCGACTCATAGACGGTGGAGAAGTATTCTGATTCGGGTTCTAGGACGACTGGCGGAAGCTGGTAAAGATCGCCCACCAAAACTAATTGAATACCTCCGAAACGGTGGCCAGGCTTAGGGCCGAACCGCGTTAGGGCCTCGACGAGGCAATCGAATAAATCGGCCCGAACCATTGAAGCCTCGTCGATTATTAGAGTTTCGAGGCGTTTCAGAACCTTCGCGAAACGGCCCGGGTAGTATTCGCTAGACCGGACTTGTTCAACCGTCGTGCCGGAATGAAAGCCAAAAAGTCGGTGTATTGTGTAGCCCTCTACATTGAGCGCCGCAATTCCTGTCGGTGCGGCAACCAGGGAAGCCCGCTGCGTTTGTTCGAGATACGTACGGATGAGAGTAGATTTACCAGTTCCAGCCTTTCCGGTGAGAAACAGGTTCTTGCCGGAATGCAGTCGCGAAAGGGCATCGTCAAACTCATCGGTCATGGTTATCGGCGTGGAACGCATGCTGGCAGCTCTTTCATTGAAGGGGATCTCTTCGCTTTGTTCTTTTTGAGAAGGCTTGCCTGATCATCTCCTATTCGACTTGATGCTTCAACTAAAGGCCGATTCTTGAAGTCGGGCAGTTTCGCGATCGTCTGCACGTATCGTTGGTTAAGCCTTGACTAAGATGTTGCGTGCCAGTGAATTGGGTAACCTTGAGGGGTGAGTGAGTTCGACGAGATGACCCCAGCAGATACCGAGAATCCATCGCGCACCTACGAGGTACGCACCTACGGTTGCCAAATGAACGTGCACGATTCCGAACGGCTCTCCGGGCTGCTCGAAAGCGCGGGCCTTGCCCGCAAAGCTGAGGCGGACGACGACGAAGCGGCGGACGTCGTGGTGTTCAATACCTGCGCGGTCCGTGAAAATGCTGACAACAAGCTCTACGGCAACCTCGGAATGCTCAAAAGCGTCAAGGACCGCCGACCGGGAATGCAGATCGCCGTTGGCGGCTGCCTCGCGCAGAAAGACCGCGAAACGATCCTGAAGAAAGCCCCCTGGGTGGACGTCGTCTTCGGCACGCACAACATCGGTTCGCTGCCGGCCTTGCTGGACCGCGCCGAACACAACCAAAAGGCGGAACTGGAGATCCTCGAATCTCTGGATGTCTTCCCTTCCACGCTCCCGACCCGCCGCGAATCGGTCTACGCCGGTTGGGTGTCAATCTCGGTTGGCTGCAACAACACCTGCACCTTCTGCATCGTGCCCGCGCTGCGCGGCAAGGAACGCGACCGCCGCCCGGGAGAGATCCTCGCCGAAATCGAGGCGCTGGTCGCCGACGGGGCGATCGAGGTGACCCTGTTGGGACAGAACGTGAACTCCTATGGCGTCGAATTCGGCGACAAGCTGGCCTTTGGCAAGCTCTTGCGTGCCTGCGGCGAAATCGAAGGCCTGGAACGGGTGCGCTTCACCAGCCCGCACCCTGCCGCCTTCACCGACGACGTTATCGACGCGATGGCCGAAACCCCGAATGTAATGCCGCAGTTGCACATGCCGCTGCAGTCCGGCTCCGACAAGGTCCTCAAGGACATGCGCCGCTCCTACCGCTCGAAGAAATTCCTCGGCATCCTGGACAAGGTGCGCACGCGCATCCCGCAGGCGGCGATCACCACCGACATCATCGTCGGATTCCCGGGCGAAACCGAGGAAGACTTCCAGGCGACTCTCGACGTGGTCGAGGCATCGCGTTTCTCCACCGCCTTCACCTTCCAATACTCCAAGCGTCCGGGCACCCCTGCCGCCGAGCTGCCCGACCAGTTGCCCAAGGCAGTGGTGCAGGAACGCTTCGAGCGGCTCACCGCACTGCAGGACCGCATCGCCAAGGAAGAAAACGCCAAGCAGCTCGGGCGCACCGTGGAAGTCATGGTCACCGAGCAGTCCGGACGCAAGTCCGAGGAAACCCACCGCCTGGCCGGCCGCGCCCAAGACCAGCGGCTGGTGCACTTCTCCGTACCGCAAGGCGCCGATCAGCCACGCCCAGGCGATCTGGTCACCGTGCCGATCACCGAGGCCGCGGCCTTCCACCTCGTCTCCGATCCGACGCTCGAGGAGTATTCGCTGCGTCGTTCGCGAGCCGGCGACGCATGGGACCGAGCGCAAGCCGAGAGCTGCGCGGTGCCTACCGCCGGCAGCGGCGGCGCGGCAAGCCGAACCAACCTGGGCATGCCAACCATGAAGGCGCGCAGCTAACCGAATGAACTCCACTCAGCTGCCGGTGATCTCCATTGTTGGGCCCACCGGAACCGGCAAATCGGATCTGGCCATCGCGCTGGCCCAAGAATTGGGCGGCGAAATCGTCAACTCCGACGCGCTGCAGTTCTACCGCGGCATGAACATCGGCACCGCAAAGCTCGCCGAAGCCGAGCGCGGCGGCATCGCGCACCACCTGCTGGACATCATGAACATCCGCGAAGAGGCCTCCGTCGCCCAGTTCCAGGCCCAAGCCCGCGACCATTTCGACCAGATTCGCTCCCACGGCAAGGTGCCGATCATGGTCGGCGGCTCCGGGCTCTACGTGCGCGCCGCGCTGGACGTGATCGACTTCCCGCCCACCGATCGCGCGGTCCGGGACCGGCTCGAAGCCGAGGTGCAGGAGCGCGGGGATGGCGAGCTGCGCCGCCGGCTGGCACAGGTGGATCCGGTCTCCGCGGACCGAAATCTCGATACCCGGCGTGCCGTCCGCGCGTTGGAGGTCTTCGAAATCTCCGGGCGCCCCTTCAGCTCCTACATGCCCAACCGCGAGTATTTCCAGCCGGCGCTGCAGATCGGACTAAATTACGAGCGCCCCGCGTTACACGAGACACTGGCCGAACGCGTCCGTAAAATGGACCGCATGGGGCTGGCCGAGGAGGTTGCCGAGCTCTTGGGCCACGGGCTACGCGAAGGGAAAACCGCCGCGCGCGCCATCGGCTACCAGCAGTACACCGACTACCTGGACGGCAAGATCGACCGGGGCCAAGCCATCGAGGACACCATCGTGGCCACCCGGAAGTTCGCCCGCCGCCAGCTGACCTGGTTCAACGCCGACCCGCGGGTGCACTGGCTGAACCCGAAAGAACCCGGGCTGCTGGGCAAAGCACAACAACTGCTCCGCCCGAGCGACCCCACCATCTAAAGGAGCGCAATGTACCGCACCGAACTAGCCCAGCTTGCCGGACTGCCCTTCGCCAAGGGGCACGCCACCGGAAACGACTTCGTGCTGCTCGCAGACCCCGAAGCCAAGCACGAGGTGACGCCAGAGCAGGTCGCGGCCCTGTGCCACCGCCGCTTCGGCATCGGCGGCGACGGGCTGATCCGCGCCGTGCCCACCTCCAAGGTCCCCGGCTTCGAGCAGCAGGCCCTGGATCACCCCAAGGCCTATTGGTTCATGGACTACCGCAATAACGACGGGTCCATCGCCGAAATGTGCGGCAACGGCGTGCGCGCCTTCGTGCACTACCTGCTCGCCGAGGGGCTGGTCAACCTCCCGATCGGTGCCAGCCTGCTCATCGGCAGCCGCGCCGGAGTCAAGGAAGTCACCCGCCTGGCCGACGGCTACGCCGCTAACCTCGGCCCCTGGGGGCTGATCTTCGAGGAGCAGGCCGCGGCGGACTCACTCGACTCGATGGTCAAGCCGCGCGGCTGGGAACAGGCGCTTCCCGCGTTGAGCATCACCATGGGCAACCCGCATACCGTGGCGGCCCTGCCCGATGCGCAGATGCTGGAGGACCTCGACCTGCTTTCCGCCCCCGAGGTATCCCCGACGCCGCCGAACGGCAGCAACGTGGAATTTGTGGTTCCCTCCGAACCGCTGATCAACGATGGCGTCGCGCAGCTGAAGATGCGCGTGCACGAGCGCGGGGTGGGGGAGACGCTCTCCTGCGGCACCGGGGCGTGCGCCGCGGCGGCCGCCATGCGCTACTGGGCGCGCGGCACCGCACTGATCAACCAGTGGGCCGTCGAAGTGCCCGGCGGGCTGGTCGGCGTGGAATTCGCACCCACCGGCGACGGCAAGGAAGACACGATCCTTTCGGGCCCCGCCACGTTGGTCGCCCGCGGCGTGATCGGCGCCAGCTAACCCACGACGAAAACAGCCTGCCACCGAATCTTTCGATTCGGCGGCAGGCTGTTTTGAATAAAGTTCAAATCCGGCTAGGCCGGACGGGCCACTTTCAGCACGCGGAAGGCCTTGGCTGTCGCCTCGCGGGTGATCTTCCAGTCCGCCGGCAACTGGGTTCCCAGCCACTTCTGCAACGAGTCGCTGCCCAGGTTCTTCTGCACCACCAGCCAGGCGTCGCCGCCTGATTTTTACAGATTCTGTTGAGACACAGCAAGAGACAGCACCCAGAATATGCCGCCCGATGAGAGAACCAAGAACACGAGCATCGCGAAGACTTTTCCAACGCGCTGGCCTTTCGTTTCCTCGATAAATCGCATGGCCATGTTTTGCTTATATTCGGCCTTGACAGGCCCTGCATAAAGCCTCGAAGATGCGACCCATGCGATCGAATTGATGAATGCAAAAAAATTGGTCAGTGCGATGACCAAGCCCGTTAGCGCGATGGCCACCGACAAAAGGATCGATCCTTCAAGCTTTGCATCTAAAATGGCCGAAGCCGGTCCAATAATGTAGGCAGCTACGTGATCTAGAAATCCTTCTGCTTGTGAACAGAGAGTTCTTGGCACCGGCAGCGGCAATTTCGTGCAATGACTCAAATGTTGTTTTCTTCAGCTCCGAGCTGTGAATGGCGATTGCGCCGAATGCCGTGGCTGCTATGGATATGGCCGTCAGTATCCACGAGATTACGGCTGCGTAAGGCAGGGTGTTGCCAACTCTACGAGCATGAATCGAAGCGATGAGCGTAACGATGAGAGTTCCGACGCAAAATCTGACTGTGATGGCCAGCGCATGAGTGGGCCACGTGCTGATCGAGGCGCCAAATATTACAGCCACGATCCCCGTCCCGATGATTAATCCCCAGGCGGAGTCATCCGGCGAGGATTCGCTGTTTCCTGGTCTTGATGCGCGGACATTCTGCGTGATCGTGTTTTTGATGTGAACCTGTGGCCCATTGTATTGAGTTAGGTTCTGGACGCCGTTATTGACTCCGGAATTAATGAAGGTCGGGTTGCTTTGCTGTGCCGCCTGATTTTCCGGCTTCGAGCCTGCTCTTGTGACCAGAGCGGCAACTATGGTGAAAACCCCGGTTAGTACTCCTGGGACAAGGATGGCAACCCATTCGATACTCAATGCAGTCCTTAAAGTCGGTTAACTAATGGATTCATATTAACCGGATGGATTGAGTAACGTCGAAATACTCGATCTTCCGTAGTTTTATTACGGAAGCCATGAGCTAGCCAGCTTCGTTTCTAGATCATATACGTGCGGGAAAGGCGAAGCCGGATCAAATATTTGGCTGTGCAAGGCGTCGTAGTCGTCTATGCCTTGGAATCAATGCGTCAGGTACTGGCGCAGTCCTCGACTAGGCCGGACGGGCCACTTTCAGCACGCGGAAGGCCTTGGCTGTCGCCTCGCGGGTGATCTTCCAGTCCGCCGGCAACTGGGTTCCCAGCCACTTCTGCAACGAGTCGCTGCCCAGGTTCTTCTGCACCACCAGCCAGGCGTCGCCGCCCGGTGCCAAGCGCGGAAGCCACAGCAGCAGCAGTTCGTGCAGGGCTTCCTTGCCGATGCGGATCGGCGGGTTTGACCAGATGGTGTCGAATTCAAGGTCCGGATCCACCGAGTCCGGGGTGCCTACGGTGAGATTGGCCAGCCCCATGCTTTGCGCATTCAGCTTGGCAAGTTCGATGGAACGCTCGTTGACGTCCACGCCGAAAACTTCGGACTCCGGGCTCTGCAATGCGGCGGTCAGCGCGATCGGACCCCAGCCGCAGCCGATGTCCAGGATCCGCCCGCGCGGGGTCGGGACATGCTCCAGCAGCACGGCGGTGCCTTTGTCCAGCCCGGCGGGGGAGAAGATGCCCGGCGCAGTCTGCACCTGTCGGCGCTGGCCGTTCAATTCCACCGCGATGCTGCGGCGTTCGTCGGCCGAGGCGGGGCTGGCGCTGAAGTAATGATCCGAGGTCATGCACCAAAGATTATCGCCTGCGCGCAAAGCCGGGCAAACAACGTGAGCTACGCGATATAGGCGCGCGGCGCATTCCACTGATAGAGTTTTACCTATGACTTTGATTTTCGTCTAATACGTAACCCACTCGGTTACCAGGGTTCCCCGGAGAGCCGGCGCTGATTTTGCGCGCCCACCGGACACATGAACCTGCAGACGGCAAGGTCCTTTTCTTTTTCTTTCTGGATTCTTCGCACCCCTTCGTGCCCCGCCGCAGTCTCTTGGTAACCGCCCCTTCACCTGATCACCGACAGCAATTTGTCTTGAGCACAAGGACCGGTATGACCGAACACCCACCGACATCTGATCGCGCCACCTCGCGAAGTGGGGGTACCCCGCACTATTCTGTACAGAGAAGTTCTTCTAAGGAGACCATGACTAACTCCGAGTCACACGAGCAAGACGCGGCATCAATGGATGATGCCCAGATCAAGGCAGCCATCGACCGCATTCTGGCGGCCGACGACGCGCAAGCCCCCGCCGTATTCCACGCCGACGAACCGGTCGAGGAGCACATCTTTTCCGGACAGGCGACCGCGCTGAACCGCTTTTCCGCCGAGCATTCATCCTTCGACGGGGACCAAGACGATTTAGCCGACCGCCGAGCGCTGCGCCGCGTGGCCGGGCTCTCCACCGAGCTCGAAGATGTCACCGAGGTCGAATACCGCCAGCTGCGCCTGGAGCGCGTGGTGCTCGCCGGCATCTGGACCTCCGGCAGCGTCACCGACGCGGAGAACTCCTTGCGCGAACTCGCCGCGCTGGCCGAAACCGCCGGCTCCGAGGTGCTCGACGGGGTCGTGCAGCGCCGCAGCAAGCCCGATTCCTCCACCTTCCTCGGCTCCGGCAAGGCCATAGAGCTACGCGACATCGTCGCGTCCACCGGCGCCGATACCGTCGTGGTGGATGCCGAACTCGCCCCCTCGCAGCGCCGCGCGTTGGAGGACATCGTCAAGGTGAAGGTCATCGACCGCACCGCGCTGATTTTGGACATCTTCGCGCAGCACGCCAAGTCCCGCGAAGGCAAGGCCCAGGTCGAACTGGCGCAGCTCGAATACCTGCTGCCGCGCCTGCGCGGCTGGGGCGAATCCATGTCCCGCCAGGCCGGTGGCCGGGTGGGCGCCGCCGGTGGCGGCATCGGTTCGCGCGGTCCGGGCGAAACCAAGATCGAAATGGACCGCCGCCGCATTCGCGACCGGATGGCCAAGCTGCGCCGCGAGATCAAGGCGATGAAGCCGGCCCGCGAGGCCAAGCGCGCCAACCGCAAGCGCAACCAGGTCCCGGCCGTGGCCATCGCCGGCTACACCAACGCCGGCAAGTCCTCGCTGCTCAACCGGCTCACCAACGCCGGGGTGCTGGTGGAGAACGCGCTGTTCGCCACCCTGGATCCCACCGTGCGCCAGTCGGAAACCGCCGACGGGCTGACCTACACGCTGGCCGATACCGTCGGATTCGTCTCCAACCTGCCCACCCAGCTGGTGGAGGCCTTCCGCTCGACGCTGGAAGAAATCGCCGACTCGGATCTGATCCTGCACGTGGTCGATGCCTCCCATCCGGACCCCGAAGGCCAAATCCAGGCCGTGCGCACGGTGCTGGCGGAGGTCGACGCGCTGAACATTCCCGAGATCATCGTGCTGAACAAGGCCGATGTGGCCGACCCGATCGTCATCGAACGGGTGCGCAACCGCGAGTCGAACACCACGATCGTTTCGGCGCGCACCGGGGAAGGCATCGAGGCGCTGCTCGAGCAGATCAGCAGCTCGATCCCGCGGCCCGAGGTGCAGTTGGAAATCCTCATCCCCTACGACCGCGGAGACCTGATCGCCAAGCTGCACCAGAGCGAATCGGAAATATTGGAAAGCGAACACACGGATCACGGAACCCGGATGATCGTCAAGGTGCGAGAATCCCTCGCGGTTCAGTTGGAGACTTTCAACCTACATGGATAAGCAAGAGCAGGTCCTGGACCTTCTGGAAACCGCGGTGACCTCCATGGGCGGCCAGATGCGCGTCGGCCAGCAGCAGATGGTCAAGCATATGGTCGAGGCCCTGGAGGACGAAAAACACCTGCTGGTGCAGGCCGGCACCGGCACCGGCAAGTCGATGGGCTACCTGATCCCGGCGCTCGCCCATGCGCAAACCAGCGCGAAGCCGGTGATCGTGTCCACCGCAACCCTCGCCTTGCAGTCCCAGATCGTGGGGCGCGATGTGCCGCGGCTGCTCGAAGCGCTCAAGGGCAAGCTCTCGCGCCCGATGGACGTGGCCCTGCTCAAGGGCCGGGCCAACTACCTCTGCCAGTACAAGCTCGGCGGCGGGTACCCGGATGACAGCGAGGGAACGCTGTTCGAAATGGACGCGCCGGCCGCGCCCGCCGGGCAGATGTTCTCCCCGCTGGCCGCCGAGGTGCTGAAGCTGCGCGACTGGGCGGAGAAGACCGATACCGGGGACCGTGACGAACTGGTCCCCGGGGTCAGCGACAAGGCCTGGAAACAGGTTTCGGTCTCCGCCATGGAATGCCTGGGCGCCCAAAAGTGCCCGATGGCCGATGAGTGCTTCTCCGAAATGGCCCGGGCGCGGGCCGCCGAATCCGACGTGGTCATCACCAACCACGCGCTGCTCGCGGTCTCCGCCTTCGAGGGCCTGTCCGTGCTGCCGGACTTCGAGGTCGCGATCATCGACGAGGCCCACGAGCTGCAAGACCGGGTCACCAGCTCGGTCTCCGGTGCGCTCTCGGCGCGCGGGGTGCTCACCGCCGCCGGCGGCGCCAAAAGGCACTGCGGCGTGAACGTCGACGAGCTCACCAAGGCCGCCGGCCGGCTGGAAAAATCGCTCACCGGGGTGCCCACGGGCTTGCTGGAGCGCGGGCTGCGCGAGGATATGGGCATCGCGCTGAACGACATCGTCGAACAGGCCCGACTGGTGCTGGCGCTGTCCAAGCCGGAGGCGAACGCCCCGGCGGACGGCGGCCGGCAGACCGCCCGCTCGCAGATGCAGGCGGTGATGGACGACGCGATCCGCATGCTCGAAGCCGAGGAGCGCCGCGAGGTGCTCTTCACCTCCCGCCCGCGCGAGTTCATCGAGGGCCGCGGCTACGTGGAAACCGAGGACAGCCAGCCGGCGACGCTGAATGTCGCGCCGCTCTCGGTGGCCGGCAAGCTGCGCGAGGGCCTGTTCGACGGGCGCACCGTCGTGCTCACCAGCGCCACCCTGGCCATCGGCTCGCAGTTCGATTCGGTGGCCGGATCGCTCGGGCTCATGGGCCAGGGCGCCCCGTCCTGGACCGGGGTGGACGTGGGCAGCCCGTTCGACTACCCGAACCAGGGCATCCTCTACGTCGCCAAACACCTGCCCAAGCCCGGGCGCCAGCTGGCCGCGGAGACGCTGGACGAGATCGAGGACCTGATCACCGCCTCCGGAGGCGGCGCGCTGGCGCTGTTCACCTCCAAGCGTTCGGCCGAGGAAGCAGCGGCGATCCTGCGCGAGAAGCTCGACGTGAAAATCCTCTGCCAGGGCGACGCGAGCATGAAGTCGCTGGTCGCGGACTTCTCCGCGGAGCGCGACACCTGCCTGTTCGGCACCATGACCCTCTGGCAGGGAGTGGACGTGCCCGGGGATTCCTGCCGCCTGGTGATCATCGACAAGATCCCCTTCCCGCGCCCCGACGACCCGATCTCCAAGGCCCGCACCGAGGACGTGGCCAAGCACGGCGGCAACGGCTTCATGCAGGTCTCCGCGACGCACGCGGCCATCCGCCTCGCCCAGGGCGCCGGCCGGCTGATCCGTTCGGTGCAGGACAAGGGGGTGGTCGCGGTCCTCGACTCGCGCATGGCCACCGCCCGGTACGGCTCGTTCCTGAAAAGCTCGCTGCCGCCGATGTGGCCGACCACCGACAAAAAGGTCATCACCGGCGTGCTGCAGCGCCTGCAACCGGAAAAGTAGCCGGCGCCAAACCGGCCACGCCCGCTTTTCCACACCCTGCGCCCGATCCGCCGGCACCCGCCCGCGGACCGTGCAAGGTGGTGGGTATGGAAGAACTCACCAGCAACCATGCGGCCCTCGGGGCGATGGCCCAGGCCATCACCACCCTCGATGCCGCCTGCGCGCAACTCTCTTCCCAGGAACTGCCCGCCGGCCAGGCAGCCTACTTCGCCTGGCTGGCCGAACGCACGGCGCAGACCCTGTCCCGCCTGCAGATCCACGCGGCCGACGCGGTTCAGCGCAGCGGCAGCCACCAGCTGGATACCGAATCCCTCGATGCCATCGCCGACGCCGGCGCCGCACCCACGGACGAGCAGCTCGCCGCGCTGCACGGCACCTGCTCGCTGGGCCGCAGCAGCTTCAAGGACGCCGCGGACCTGCACTCCGGCTGGCTGGGCATCGCCCACGGCGCGGCTCTCTCCCGGCTCGCGGCCGCCGGCTCGCTGATCGCCAAGGTCACCGAGGCGGGGGAGCGGACCACCCCCGATTGCCCGCAGCTTGCCGCCCACTTCGCGAACCGCAACGTGGATCCGCGCCCGGCGATCGGCGCCGCCCGGGCCATCCGCAACGCCGAAGCGGACCTGCCCGGCCCGCAGGCCCGCGCCCAGCTCGAAGCGCAGGCGGTTAAGCTCATCACCCAGGAACCGGCCAGCGCCGCGAAGCACCTGTCCGGCCTCATCACCGAACAGCTCCAGGCCCAGCGCCCGCCCGAGGCGCTGTTCGCCGAGGCAGGACTCTTCCCTCGTGGCACAAAAGGCGGACTGGTCATCTACCAGCTCAAGGTCTTCCCGCACGATGCCGAACTCATCGAGTCGCTCCGCGCCAAGATCGACAACCCCAACACCATCGCCGGCAACCGTGAACAGCTCAACGAGCTCGTCCACGCCAGCTATCCCAACCACGCCGAGCCCGCCGCATCGGACGAGCCCGCCGCATCGGACGAGCCCGCCCCATCGGACGAGCCCGCCGCATCGGTCGAGCCCGGAACCCCGGTTGCGCCAATGCCACCCACCCCCAAGGAATGGGACGATGCGCCGAGCATGCCCGGTTGGGCCCGCACCCCGGCTGCCGAAGCGACGGAAGCCGAACCACCGAAACCACCCAGCAACCTCGCCCCGCCGCCCGAGCAGCCCTTCGAAGATCTGAGCCCGGCCCTGCGCCACCTGACCGGATTGCTCGCGGTGCTGCGTGCCAATCGCGTTGGCGGCAAAAATCCGGGCGCCGGGCTGATCGCCCCGCAGGTGATCGTGCACCTGAACTACGAGAAAATGCTCGCTGGCGCCGCCAGCTTCGCCAGCACCGAAAATGGCCTGCCGCTGACCGCGGCGGAGGCCCGAACGCTCATGTGCAATGCCGGAATCTACCCGGCGGTGCTGGACGGCAAAGGCCAACCGCTGGATATCGGCCGATCCAAACGGCTCTTTCCGCCGCATATGAAACGCGCCCTGGCCGCCCGCGACCGCGGTTGCCTCTACCCGGGCTGCCGGATGCCGGCCAGCCGCTGCGAGGCGGACCACGTCGATCCATGGGAGGAGGGCGGACAGACCCGCGTGGATCGTGGCGTTCTGCTCTGTCCCATGCATCACCACGCGCGCCATGCCGGGCTTTTCAGCCTCGTGGTGGCCGAGGGCAAACCTCCGGCGGTGCTGCTGCCCAAATTCTTGGACCCCGATCAACAACCGCGACGCAACACCTACTGGTTCTCGGCCGCCGAAGTGCTCGCGGCCTGATCCCGCCCGCTCGATGTGCTCGATGCCGGCGGGCGAAGCGGCTACGCTGGTGCACACAACCGGAGAATTGAGCAGTGGGAGCCGACTCGTGAATGAAGCGCAGCATCAGCCAGGCAACCACGACCCCGAGCACTGGGAGGCCCTGGCCGCGGTGGCAGGCGAGGACCTGCACGCCAGATTCGGCCATCGGCTCATGGGCCTGCCCGGCACCTGGATCGGCTCGCTGCATGCGACGCCTACCGCGCCAGCGCCTGGCAAACGCCCGCGCCCCTGGTCCGAATGGCACTACTGGTGGCAGGCGCACTATCTCGACGCGATCCTCGACGCGGCTTTCCGCGAGCTGCACTCCGGTCACCGGTGCGCGGCCCAGAGGCACTGGCGGCGGGCCAACCAGCTGCTGCGCGGCATCCTGCTGCGCAATTTCGGCCGCTTCCCGAATTACTTCTACGACGACATGGCCTGGTTGCTGCTTGCCAGCCAACGGCTCAATGGGCTGAGCCAGCAGCTCACCGCCCGCCCGGCGCTGCTCGCCACCCTAGCCATGCGTGCACTGGCTCGACAGCTGGTGCGCGGCCAAGACGAGAAGCTCGGCGGCGGGCTCTATTGGTCGCGCAAACGCGACTTCAAGAACACGCCCACCAACGCCCCGGCGGCCCTGTATTTCGCACGCATCGCGGACTTGAGCACCGCCACCGGGCTGCTGGACTGGCTGCGTCGCGAGCTCTACAGAACATCCTCCGGGCTCTACCTCGACGGCATCCGCCTGACCGCCGGCGGCCCGCGCACCGAGGAAGCGATCTACACCTACAATCAGGGCACCGTGCTCGGCGCATTGCTGGCCACCGGGACCGCTGAGCATCTGGCACAAGCCGCCTCGCTGATTCAGGCGATCAACGACCAGCTCGCCACTGCGGCACAGGGCCTGCGCCTGGAATCCGGCGGAGACGGCAATCTGTTCACTGGAATCCTCTGCCGCTACCTGGCGCTCGCCGCGAACGACGAACGTCTGCCCGCTGAGACCCGCCGCACCGCCGCGCGATTGGTCCGCGACACGGCGAGCCAGATCGCGGACCGGGTCGAGACGCAGCTTTCGGCGGCCACCCAACGCTGGACGATCCTCCAGGCGGCCGGGCGCGTGAGCCTGCCGCCGAGCCACCTCAGCGCAAAATAAAAGCCATCCGGTCTCACCGACAAGGGGTGAGGCCGAATGGCTCGTTGGAATAAACTTGCCTGCTACAGCGAGCGCATCACCGACACGACGCGTCCCATCACCGTGGCCGCGTCGCCGAGAATCGGCTCATAACGCGAATTCTGTGGCAACAACCAGGTGTGGCCGTCACGCTGACGGAAGGTCTTCACCGTGGCTTCCTCGTCAAGCAATGCGGCCACAATATCGCCGTTCTCCGCGGTCTGCTGGCGACGGACGACCACCCAGTCGCCATCGCAAATAGCCGCATCCACCATCGAATCGCCCGATACCTTGAGCATGAACAGCTCGCCGTGGCCAACCAGCTGGCGGGGTAGGGAAAAGACGTCTTCGACGGTTTGCTCCGCCAAAATTGGTCCACCGGCGGCGATGCGTCCGACCAAGGGAACCATTGTGGTGTCTGCCGAGGAGCTCAGCTCAATGACCTTCGTGTCCTCAGCGGGTTCCGGCGCGCTCAGCGGCTCGCTGCTTCCCTCGCCGTCCTCTGCAAGCTGCAGCGGAAGCAGAATCTCCATCGCTCGTGGACGCCGCGGGTCGCGACGAATGTACCCAAGCTTTTCGAGCTGACCGAGTTGGTGAGTCACGCTCGAAAGGCTTTTGAGCCCGACCGAGTCGCCAATCTCACGCATCGACGGCGGGTAGCCATTCTTGCCGATCGCACGCTGGATGGTTTCGAGGATCTTTTTCTGACGTATCGTCAGCGAACGGGCGTTCGACCGGGGAGTGCGCTGTGATGCTGACATGTATTTTTGCCTTCCCTTGCATTCGGTCCTCAGTTCGAAGCTACAAACTGTCGGTGCCCAATGTTGTGATGTATTCATTGATCGACTACTTCGAAATCTTAGTTGATCGCAGGGCTTCTTTCAAAGATTTGTTCGAAAACATCTGGACAAGTTCGATCTGGCTCTGTTAGAAAAGATGTACTAGTATCGAACAGGTGTTCGAAGATTGTATTCGAATATTGGTTCGCATCACCCGTAATCGTTGAGGAGAAAAAGTCGTGGCAACTCTGGCACTTCACCCACAGCAGAGCAAGACACCAATGAGGATCCGCATCAATCGTCGCGGTTGGGCAGTACTGGTAGGCATACCGGTCTTCCTGCTCACGATCGCCGCGGCGTTCATGGTCACCATGTTCACCAGCAGCGCCCAAGCGTCCACGGACCTTCCCACCGGCCCGGCGACGGTGGAGGTCACCGTGATTCCCGGTGACACCCTATGGGGGCTGGCCAGCGAGTACGCCGTGGGCTACGAAGTCAACGCGGCGATGAGCCACATTGAGGAATTGAACTCCATCGATGCCGGTGTGTTGTACGCCGGGGACACTTTGGATATCCCGGTACTCTCGAACTAGGTGCCAGCTCACTATTGTTACCTGTTCTTGTCGTGGATTCACCGGCGAGAGTGCCTCAGCATTAGAATTAATGCGTGAATGACCGTAGTGAACTTCTGAGTCAGCTGCCCTTGCGTGAGAATCTCCGCGGGCTATCCCCATATGGAGCGCCACAAATTGACGTCCCCATTCAGCTGAACGTCAACGAGAACACCCATCCATTGCCAGCGACCGTTATCGATGCCATCGCTCAGGAAGTAGCCAAAGCGGCTGCCAGCCTAAATCGTTACCCGGATCGTGAATTTACCGAATTGCGCGAGCTGCTCGCCGACTACCTTGGTCACGGGCTGACCTCCGACAACATCTGGGCCGCAAACGGCTCCAACGAAATTCTCCAGCAGATCCTGCAGGCCTTCGGCGGCCCGGGGCGCAGCCTGCTTAGTTTCGTCCCCACCTACTCGATGTACCCGCTGCTCGCCAGTGGCACCGATACCGAATTCATTGCCGGAAACCGCGCCGAAGATTTCACCCTCTCGGCCGAATCCGCCTCCGCGCAGGTGCGCGAACACCGCCCAAACGTGGTATTCCTGTGCTCCCCGAATAACCCGACCGGAACCGCACTGGGCTTAGACGTCATCGAAGCGGTCTATGAGGCCGCCAGCGAAACGGGCGCCATGGTGATCGTGGATGAAGCCTACGCAGAATTCTCGCTGGCAGGTACTCGATCGGCGCTTACCCTGCTCGAAGGGCGCCAGCGCTTGATCGTCTCGCGCACGATGTCCAAGGCTTTCGGCCTGGCCGGAGCCCGCGTGGGCTATCTCGCGGCGGCCCCCGAGGTGACCGACGCGATTCGCCTGGTGCGTCTGCCTTACCACCTCTCCGCGGTCACCCAGGCAACCGCCATCGCGGCGCTGAAGAACATCGAGCTGCTGCTCGCGCAGGTTGAAGACATCAAGACCCAGCGCGACCGCATCGTGTCCACGCTGATCGATCTCGGCTTGAAGCCATCTGTCTCGGATTCGAACTTCGTTTTCTTCGGCGGACTGGAAGATCCGCACGCCATCTGGCAGGGCCTGTTGGATGCCGGCATCATTGTCCGCGACAATGGAATCAAGGGAACGCTGCGCGTCACCGCCGGCACCGAAGCCGAAACCACCGCCTTCCTGGAGCACCTGGCCTTGTTGCTGGGTGCACAGAAGTAGAATTCACACACAAGCGAAGGAAGACATGTCTGCCGAATTGATTGGCGCTCGTCGCGCCCGGATGGAACGCGAGACCAGCGAATCATCAGTTTTCGTCGAGTTGGACCTGGACGGAACCGGGGTCTCGGAGATCAGCACGAGCGTGCCGTTCTATGACCACATGCTCACCGCCCTGTCCAAGCATTCGCTCATCGACCTGACCGTGCGCGCCACCGGTGACACCCACATCGACGTGCACCACACGGTCGAAGACGTGGCCATCACCATCGGCGAGGTGCTGCGCGTGGCCCTGGGCACCAAGGCGGGCATACGCCGCTTTGGCACCTCCTACGCACCGCTGGACGAGGCGCTGTCCCGTTCGGTCGTTGACGTCTCCGGGCGCCCGTACCTGGTGCACGGCGGGGAACCCGCAGGCCAGGAATACCACCTGATCGGCGGGCACTTCACCGGTTCGATGACGCGGCACGTATTCGAGGCCATCACCTTCCACGCGCAGATCTGCGCGCATATCGAGGTGCTCTCCGGGCGCGATCCGCACCACATCGTCGAGGCCCAATTCAAATCCTTCGCTCGCGCGCTGCGTGAAGCGGTCGAGCCGGACGCCCGCATGGGCGACAAGATCCCATCCACGAAGGGTGCCCTCTAAGTGGCGAAAAAAACTGTCGTCGTCCTCGATTACGGATCCGGCAACGTCCGCTCGGCCGTGCGCGCGCTGGAAGCCGCCGGCGCCGAGGTGGAGCTGACCGCGGATCCAAAAGCGATCTTGGCCGCCGATGGCCTCGTCGTTCCCGGCGTGGGAGCCTACGCCTCGGTGATGGAGCAGCTGACCAAGGTCGGCGCGCTGCGTTGGATCGGCCGCCGCATCGCCGGTGGCCAGCCGGTGCTGGGCATCTGCGTGGGACATCAGGTGTTCTTCGAGCAAGGTGTTGAGCACGGGGTGAAAACCGAAGGCATCGGCGAGTGGCCCGGTGTGGTCGAGCGACTGCAGGCGGAGGTCATTCCGCATATGGGTTGGAATACCGTGCGCCCGCCGGAGAACAGCCGGCTCTTCGCCGGGATCGAGGACGAGCGGTTCTACTTCGTGCATTCCTATGGCGTGCAGAAGTGGGAGTTCGATGTCACCCAACCGGCGATGACCCCGCCCCAGGTGACCTGGTCCACCCATGGCACCGAATTCGTCGCGGCCGTGGAAAACGGTCCGCTGTCCGCCGTGCAATTCCACCCGGAGAAGTCCGGCGACGCCGGGGCCCGCTTGCTGCGCAACTGGTTGGAGACACTTTAGGAAATGTGGGCCATCATCCTGCTAACCCTCGGTGCCTTCCTCGCCGGCGGCGCGATCTCGCTCAAAAGCCAGAAAGCGCATATCTCGTGGATCATCGCATTGTGGGCCCTGGCCGCCGCGGCAATTGTCGCCGGCTGGGTTCAGACTCTCTAGACATTAGCGACAGAAGGAAATTATGAGCGAGCAACCAATTCTTGAACTGCTCCCGGCGGTAGATATCGCCGGCGGCCAAGCCGTTCGCCTGGTGCAGGGCGAAGCCGGGTCGGAAACCGGATACGGCGACCCGCTGGAGGCGGCCCTGTCCTGGCAGCGCGAAGGGGCCGAATGGCTCCATCTGGTGGATCTCGACGCGGCCTTTGACCGCGGCAATAACACCGAGGTGGTCCGCCGCATCGCCGACGAACTGAACATCAAGGTGGAACTCTCCGGCGGCATCCGCGACGATGCCTCGCTGGAGCGCGCCCTGGAATTCGGGGCCACCCGCGTGAACCTGGGGACCGCAGCATTGGAAAACCCCGACTGGACCGCGCGCGTCATCGAACGCTTCGGCGAGCAGATCGCCGTGGGCATGGACGTGCGCGGAACCACCCTGTCCGGCCACGGCTGGACCAAGGACGGCGGCGACCTCTGGGACGTGCTGGCACGCTTGGAAGATGCCGGGTGCGCCCGCTATGTGGTCACCGACGTGACCAAGGACGGCACCCTGCGCGGGCCGAACGTGGACCTGCTGCGCGAAATCTGCGCCAAGACCACCAAACCCGTGATCGCCTCCGGTGGCATCTCCTCGCTGGAAGATCTGCGCGTGCTGCGCGAATTGGTCTCGGAGGGAATCGAAGGGGCGATCATGGGCAAGGCGCTCTACGCGGGCCAGTTCACCCTCGCCCAAGCGCTGGACGTGGCAGGGCGCCGCTAGCCTCCACCATTTTTTGAGCCAGGACCCGAACCAGCGCCCACCGGCCCGGTTCGGGTCTTTTGCCTTCCGCACCGGAGCCGGGGTGCGTGGCAAAGGTCATGAACGGATTTTCGTCGCAGGACTTTCGCATTTGCACCCGGCAGATAGCATAGTTTCATGAGCATTTCGCACCCCGAATCCGATCCCAAACGCCACCTGCCCGGGCATATCGCCGCGGCGTTGGCGCAAGCTGGCAACCGCGCAGATTCTGCCGGCCAAGGCTGGGACGGTCGGGACTTGAGCGGCGAGGAAAATCCGTTGCACAAGTTTGACAAGGACGATGGAGCCGCCGACCCGGCCGTGGTGCAGGCTCTGGCCGAGCTCCGCGCGGGAACCGGAGACGAGGCCGGAGTGCATCGGGCCCTGTCCCAGGCTCGCGTCTTCGTGGCGGTTGTCGCCCAGCTCGGCGAAGAAGCGCTGACCGAACATGGTTTCGCCGCCGATAAGGAAGCCGACATGGCGTTGGTCAAGATCAAGGCACCCGATGGGCGGATGGCCTTGCCGGTATTCACCACGGTCGAGCGCTTGCAGGCCTGGCATGGCGAGGCCCGACCGGTGGCGGTCTACGCACCCCGCGCGGCCCTGTCTGCGGTGAGCGAAGAAGCCCAGCTGCTGGTGCTCGACCCGGGCAGCGATTTCACCTTCGTGCTGCGTCGTCCCGGGATGTGGAACCTGGCCAAGCAGACCGATTGGACCCCCAGCTATCTCAGCGAGCACATCGCCAAGCTCGTCGAAGAGGCGACCGCCGGTTATCCGGCGCTCCGCGCGGTGAAGGTGGCGCCGGGCCGGGGAGTCGGCTCGCGAGATGTCTCTGGAGCGGCGGTGCTGGGCGGCGGCCCCGGACCGGAACTGAACCTGCAGTTCGTCTTCGCCGCCAGAACCCCCGAGGCCGAAGCCCGCCAGAGCACCAAAGACATCCATGGGCGCCTCGCCCAAAACCCAGAATTCGCCGAAGCGGTCGATTCGCTCGAAGTGAGTTTGCTCAGCGCACCAGACTAAGAGAAAAGGACACCACCGGGTATGAAACGGTATTGGCAGATTCTGCGGCAGCCGCAGATTTCATCGCTGCTAGTCATCGGAATGATTGCCCGATTGCCGCACTCGGCGCTGAGCATGCTGCTGCTTCTGCACCTGGTTACGAATCTCGATCAGAGCTGGGTGTCCGCCGGGCTGGTTACCGCGCTGATGACCCTCGGCATTGCCATCGGCGCCCCGTGGCGCGGTGCCCGGGTCGATGCGTGGGGGCTGCGCCGGGCGCTGATTCCTTCGATCTTCGTCGAAACCATCGTCTGGTGCACCGTCCCGCACGTGTCGCTGGAGTGGGTGTACCCGCTGGCCTTCATCGGCGGGCTCTTCTCGCTGCCGGTGTTCTCCGTAGTCCGTACCGCCCTGGGCATCATGACCACCGGGGATAACCGGCGCACCGCCTTTGCGCTCGATGCGACGGCCACCGAACTGGTATTCATCGTCGGACCGGCCTCGGCAGGGATCGTCGCCACGCAGATCAGCAGCACCATCGGGCTGAGCGTCATCGGGGTGACCGCATCGGTCGCCGGTCTGGCGCTGATGATTTTGAATCCGCCGACGCGCAGTGATGACCCCAAGGCGGTGGCCCTGCGCGCCAACGTGCACGAGGAGCGTCTCGGCGCGGAGGCCAGTTTCATCGCCGCGGCCCCCTTCGGCGTGGCCGAGGTCGAAGGCGAATTGATCACCGCGGGTTGGAAGTCCGCGCGCGCCCGGATCAAGAGCCGCGGACGTGCGTTCAAGAGCCGCTTCAACTGGATCAGCGCCTCGGTGCTTGCGGTGTTCATCGCCGCCGGCGGAGCCGGTGCGCTGCTCACGGGCACCGAGGTGGGCATCGTTGCCGAACTCGAAGCGCAGTCACGCTCCGGTGACCTGGGGATCGTATTCCTCTTCTGGTGCGGTTCGTCGCTGATCGGCGGGCTGGTCTACGGCTCGATGAACCGGGCCATCTCCCCGCTCCTGCTGCTCTTGGCGATGGCGGTGCTGACCGTGCCCATGTATTTCGCCACCGACACCTGGAGCTTGGCGCTGCTCTCGCTCGCCCCGGGCCTGCTCTGCGCGCCCACGCTCTCGGCGGCCTCCGAATGGCTCACCGATCTGGTCGCGGAGAAACGCCGCGGCGAGGCCATGGGCTGGTACGGTTCGGCGATGACCACCGGCACCGCGCTCGGTTCACCGCTGACCGGCATCTTCGTGGATACGCTCGGCCCCGCCCAGGCATTTATCGGCATCGGCTTGCTGGCGGTATTCATCGTGGTAATCGCATTGATCGCCCAGCAGATCCGCCGACGAGTGCGCCGCACCCGTCGCGCGCGGATGGGCGACTTCGTTTAGGCCGAGGTGAGTTTGAGCTCGTAGTGATCCAGCCCGTCGGTGCTTGACCGCCCCGTGAAGCCTCTGCGCGCCAACAACTTGGCCGAGGCAACATTGGCTGGGTCGACCCGAGCGATCAAACGGCGCACCTGAAATAGTTCGGGGATGAGCCCTAGCGCGCTATTGACCATGGCACCGGCGATTCCCTGACCCCAATAGCCGGGGGAGACCCAATACCCAAGTTCGACTCCCTCGGGTTTACGGGTGGCCACGACCAGCCCTGCCGGATGCCCCGCAGCGATAGCCACAAACCAGCGAGTGGCCCCAACCGTGGCAAGCGGCAAAGCGCTCAGTGCCAATTGAATTCGCTCGCCGATCGTCTGGTCGTCCCAGACCGAACCATCACCGATATAGCGAGTGACTCGTTCATCGGAGGCCAGGGAAATGACGAACTGCCGATGCCCCTCGTGCAATGGTTCCAGAACAATCTTCTGCGTTTGACGGTCCATCAATGATCCTGCCTCTCGTAGTGGAATCGTGCTTTTGCTAGTGCGCCGGGCCCTCGGTTTTCAGCCGGGAGTAGCAGTACATGTCCTTGCGCTCGGTGCCGATCAGTTGCCAGCTTCGCAGTAATCCTTCGCGGGTGAAACCACATTTTTCGGCGGCCCGCCAGGACCCTTCGTTCCAAGGCTCGATGTACAGCTCCACCCGATGGATGGCCGCAAGCTTCAAGGCCCAAACGGTGAGTGCATCCAACGCCGCGCTCACTGCACCGCGTCCGCGTTGTGCAGGATCGATCCAGTATCCGATACTTGCCCGGCCGGCAGTAACGTTGTGCAGCCACAGCCCAATTTGCCCGATCGCCCGATTCGTCTGTGCCTCGGCGATGGCGAAGGAATACCCGGTGCGGTCAGCCACACGCTGCTGCTGCCTGGAGATGAAGTCCGCGAAGTCCTGGCTGGATCCCTTAACGGGAACGCTGGTGATCAACGGAATGAGCGGATCCAGCGAAGCCGCCTCGATCAATGCCACGTCGCCGATGTCGAACGGCCGCAAGACATAGCGCCCGGCATGCAGTACCGGCTGTTCGAAGGTATCCATTACCGAAGCCTATCTAGTGCAAGGCGTTGTGGCTCGTTCCGATCCGGCAATATCTGTTCCGAAACGGAAAGCTCGTGTTTAAACGAGCATGGATCCGCTTCCCAAAGGAAGCGGATCCATGACGTTAATCTCTTAAAATTCTGCGAAACAATCGCTAGTTGACCGGTCCGGTGAGCTTCTCGCCCGGGCCCTTGCCTGGTGCATCCGGGATCAATGATGCTTCGCGGAAGGCGAGCTGAAGGCTTCGCAGACCGTCACGCAGCGGTGCCGCGTGCTGTGAACCAAGCTCGGGTGCCCCCGCGGTGACTAGGCCAGCCAGAGCGGTAATTAGCTTGCGAGCTTCATCAAGATCCTTCAGCTCATCGGCATCATCACCTTCTGCCAGTCCGCATTTGACCGCGGCCGCGCTCATCAGGTGAACTGCGGCGGTGGTGATGATCTCTACTGCTGGAACTTCTGCGATGTCGCGCATCTGCTGCTCGACGGCGTGCTGCTGCGAGTTGGTGTCTTCGGTACTCATACTGCTAAGCTTGTCACAGACCGACTCAATACAGGTACTTGAGAGCGTCCGGTATCCGGATGATGTCACCAAGAGATCAGTGTTGAGCCATGCAAGTGGAGGCCAACTCCCACCCGCAGTAGCCGTTTAGGCTTCCGGGTAATTCGGCAGGATATTTATGAGTATCCGGAAATAGCTTTACGAGGAAGAATCGTAAAACTATTGTGTCGTCTATTCTTTGGCCTTCGCCTGCACTTCGCAGACGGGGGCCTTCTTCATTTGCGAGTAAGTGACTTACGAAAATCAGGAGTGACACATCAGCGATCCACGCATTAATGAGCGCATTCGCGTGCCAGAGGTACGTCTCGTCGGCCCCAATGGTGAGCAGGTAGGAATCGTCCGCATCGAGGACGCGCTCCGACTAGCTGTCGAGTCCGATCTGGACTTGGTCGAGGTGGCACCGACCGCCAAGCCTCCTGTATGCAAACTGATGGACTTCGGCAAGTTTAAGTACGAAGCCGCTGTCAAGGCTCGTGAAGCTCGTAAGAACCAGACCAACACGATCCTGAAGGAAGTCCGCTTCCGTCTGAAGATCGACACCCACGACTACGAGACCAAGGTCGGCCACGCACTGCGCTTCTTAGGCGCAGGCGACAAGGTCAAGGCCATGATCCAGTTCCGTGGACGTGAGCAGCAACGCCCAGAGATGGGCATTCGCTTGCTAGAAAAGTTTGCAGCAGACGTAGCAGAGGTCGGGCTCGTAGAGTCCACCCCTCGCATCGATGGCCGAAACATGGTCATGGTTGTAGGTCCGCTGAAGAACAAGGCAGAGGCTCGCCGCGAACAGCAGCAGAAGTCGGGTGGCCGGGAAAGCGCGAAGCGCAAGATCCGCACCGACGCCCCAGAAGAGACCGAGGGTCAGAACGTCGCAGCAGCGATGGATGATGAAGCTCTCGCGAAGCTGGAGCAGGCTCGCAACGCGGCTGAAGGCGAAGCCTAGCCCAAGCCTGTTGGGCCTCCGGGCCCGTCATCGGAAACGGTGAAGGATCTTCCTTGCGAAGGTCCAACTACAAGAGAACAGCAGCGGTCACCTTGCCAAGAGGCCCGCTTCGGATGATCCCCACAGATCTCACGATTTATGTGGAGCACGTTAGGAGAACGGCAGCTATGCCGAAGTTCAAGACTCACAGTGGCGCCAAGAAGCGCTTCAAGCTGACTGGTAGCGGCAAGCTCAAGCGCCAGCAGGCCAACCGTCGTCACTACCTGGAGCACAAGTCCTCGCGCGTCACGCGCCGCCTGGCTTCTGACCAGCTGGTAGCTAAGGCCGATGTGAAGACCATCAAGCGGATGCTGGGCCTCTAAGCTCTCCCTTTCGCAATTCGGGGAAGCACAACCCCAACAACCATAGATTTCGCTTTCACCTGGTTATCCCGGGTGGGAGGAACTGACTTGAAGGAGTACACACGTGGCACGTGTGAAGCGGGCAGTAAACGCCCATAAGAAGCGTCGCGTCGTTCTGGAACGCGCAAAGGGTTACCGCGGTCAGCGTTCGCGCCTGTACCGTAAGGCCAAGGAGCAGCTGCTCCACTCGTTCGTTTACAGCTTCAACGACCGCCGTAAGCGCAAGGGCGACTTCCGTCGCCTGTGGATCCAGCGTATCAACGCTGCATCCCGCGCCAACGGCCTGACCTACAACCGTCTGATCCAGGGCCTGAAGGCCGCTGAGGTCGAGGTTGACCGTCGCATGCTCTCCGAGCTGGCTGTTTCGGACTCGAACGCTTTCGCTACCTTGGTCAAGGTTGCAAAGGACGCTCTTCCGGCAGATGTCAACGCTCCTCGCGGCGCAGAAGCACCAGCTTCCGCACCAAAGGCTGCCAAGGCTCCAAAGGCCGCAGCTGCACCAGCAGCCAAGAGCGTCGAAGGCGAAGGCGTGATCAAGGCCGTTGAAGGCCAGGACGCACCAGAAGGCTTCGTCATCAAGGGCAACGCCGGATCGAACAAGTACCACGTCCCAGGCTCGACCTGGTACGAGCAGACCGAGGCCGAGTTCTGGTTCAACTCGATCGAAGCTGCCAAGGGCGCAGGCTTCGAGCCAGCAGGTGGAGAATCCCGCCAGCAGATGAAGTAAATCCGTTTCTCCCTTTGAGCTAAGCCTCAGGTAGGACAGATCACACCGAAGGGTGGGTACCGCACATAGTGTGGAACCCACCCTTCGGTGCTTCTACCGGTATTCTCGAATAATGACGAGCTTTCCCCCAGACGTGATGTCCAATCCGCGCGCCGACCGAGTCAAGGCGGTCGCCCGCTTGGCCCACCGCAAGGGCCGTGAGGCAACCGGCGAATTCCTTGCCGAAGGCCCGCAAGCGGTCCGCGAGGCGCTGGTTGCGCACCGTTCCAACGACCAGCTGGTCCAAGAAGTTTACGTGGTCCCTGGTTTCCTGGAACGCCACGAAGAATTTACGGCCTTGCTCGACGCAGCCAAGGTGCGCACCCATTTTGTCACCGGCGATGTCATCTCGGCGATGGCCGATACGAAGAACCCGCAGGGCATCCTCGCGGTCGTCGCAATGTCCCAGCCGCAGCTTTCCGAGGTGCTGGCCAGCAACCCCAAGCTGATCGCGGTGCTCTGCCGAATCCAGGATCCGGGCAATGCCGGAACCATCCTGCGTGCCGCCGACGCGGCGGGTGCCGACGCGGTGATCCTGACCAAGGACAGCGTCGACATCTACAATCCGAAGGCCGTGCGCTCCACCGTCGGCTCGCTCTTCCACCTGCCGGTGCTCAGCGACGTCGACCTCAACGACTTCATCGCTGCCGCCGGGGAACGCCTGCAAGTGCTCGCGGCCGATGGCTACGCGGCCCACAACCTGGACACCCTGCAGGACTCGGCGGTGCTGCGCCCGGGGACCGGAACCGAACTGCCGGCGAATGAACCGGCGCTCGAGCGGCCCACCATCTGGCTCTTCGGCAATGAGGGGCAGGGGCTCGACGAACAGGAAAAGGAACTGGCCGGGTACAAGGTCGCGGTGCCGCTCTACGGGGTGGCCGAATCGCTGAACGTGAGCACCGCCGCGACGGTCTGCCTGTATGCCTCGGCCCGCGCCCAACGCTAAAGCCCAAGGAACACCTCCATGAATCTGAAACAAATCGTCGCCGTAGCCATCGTCGATAACTTCGCGTCGCCGACGAAAATGCTGGCTGCCCGGCGCAACCGCCCGGCAGCCTTGGCCGGCCTCTGGGAATTTCCCGGTGGCAAGGTCGAACCGGGGGAGTCTGATATCGAGGCGGTGCATCGAGAGCTGCGCGAGGAGCTCGGCGTGCAGCTCACGCTCGGCGCCGAAGTTACCGGACCGCTGGCGCAGGGCTGGGCGCTGAACGAGCAGGCCGCCATGCGAGTCTGGTTCGCCACCATCAGCTCCGGCACTCCCGACACGCTCGACGGGCACGACCAATTGGCCTGGCTGGCTCTGGATGAGTCGCTGGGTGCCGCGGTGCCGTGGATCAAAGCGGACGCGCCGATCGTCGCCGCCTGCCTGGCTCAAGCCCATGCAGGGCGCACGCTCTAAACCGCGTAAGCTGGAACTAGTGCCCGGTGTCGGCAAAATGTAGATAATCAATCAATAAACTTGAGGAGCAATCCGAGTGAAGAGACTTCTTGGCGTTCTCGCGCTGGTATTTACCGCAATCCTGGCCCTGTCCGGATGCGTCAACATGAACGCTGAAGTCAATGTGACCGGTGCCGATCAGGCCACCGGTGCGCTGCAGGTCACCACTCATCAGGAAAACCTGCAGGGGCAGCCCTTCGAAGAGGTGCTGGCCAGCCAGCTGAACACCGATGAACTGGATCAGATCCTCGGCGAGCAGTGGAGCTACACCACCGTCGACGACGGGGAAAACGTCGGCCTGCGCTTCGAAACCGTCGGCAAGATGAACTTCGTCCAGCTGCAGGATGCCTTCAGCACCTTCGGCTTCCCGATCTCGCTGACCGACAAGGGCGGCGAATTTGAGTTCTCGATGCCCGGTGCCGGAGAAGTCGTGGTCAACGAACAGTTCACCGAGGCAAACCTGGTAGTCAGCTTCCCGGGCAAGGTTGTTTCGCACTCTGCGGGCGAGGTCGAGCACCACTCGGTAGCCTTCGACATGATGGCCGGCGCCGAGGAATACAAGGCCACCGGCAGCGCCAACTACGCGTTGTTCTACTCGATGATCTTCGGCGGCGCCCTGCTGGTGCTCGTGCTGATCATTGCCCTGGCCTTTGCGCCGAAGGGTGCCAAGGACCCGAGCGGCCACTAGGCGAATCGTAAGCATCTTCACGGCCCGGGCCCGTCATCGTTGAAACGTTGGCGGGCCCTAGCAAATAGAATAGGAACCAAGAGTTCCACGAGCGAAGAGAAGGATCGATCGATCCCATGTCTGATCAGACAACCCAAGAGGCAACGGAAACGGACCAAAGCGTCCCGCATCCGACCGATGAAGCAGGCATCAACGCCGCGGTCCAGGCGGCACTAGCAGCCATCGAGACCGCCGGCGACCTGACCGAACTAAAAGACGCACGGCTGGCTCACACCGGGGAGAAGTCCGCGCTGTCGCTGGCCAACCGCCAGATCGGCAAGCTGGACAAAACCGAGAAGGCCGTAGCCGGCAAGCTCGTCGGTGGCGCCCGCGGCCGCGTCAACAAGGCCCTGGCCGCGCGCACCGAAGTGCTCGAAGAAGCCGAAGCCGCCCGCATCCTCGTCGAGGAGACCGTCGATGTCACCGCCGCGCCGCGCCGCCGCCGCGCCGGGGCCCGCCACCCGCTCTCGGTCCTGCAGGACCGCGTCTCGGACATCTTCGTCGGCATGGGCTGGGAAATCGCCGAGGGCCCCGAGGTGGAATCCGAATGGTTCAACTTCGACGCGCTGAACTTCAAGCCGGACCACCCGGCCCGCGAAATGCAGGACACCTTCTTCATCGAGCCGGCAGACGCGCACCTGGTTTTGCGCACCCACACCTCCCCGGTGCAGGTCCGCTCGATGCTGGAGCGCGAGGTGCCGGTCTACGTGCTCTGCCCGGGGCGCACCTTCCGCACCGATGAGCTGGACGCCACCCACACCCCGGTCTTCCACCAGTTCGAGGGGCTGGCCGTGGACAAGGGCCTGACCATGGCCGATCTGCGCGGCACGCTGGAGCACTTCGCCCGCCAGATGTTCGGCGCCGAGGCGCAGATCCGGCTGCGCCCGGCCTACTTCCCGTTCACCGAACCGAGCGCCGAGCTCGATATCTGGCACCCCGGGGCCAAGGGCGGACCGCGCTGGATCGAGTGGGGAGGCTGCGGCATGATCAACCCGAATGTGCTGCGCGCCGCCGGCATCGATCCGGAAGAGTACTCCGGCTTCGCCTTCGGCATGGGCATCGAGCGCACGCTCATGTTCCGCAACGACGTTCCCGACATGCACGACATGATCGAGGGCGACGTCCGTTTCAGCCAGCACTTCGGGATGGAGATCTAGGTTATGCGTATTCCGCTTTCATGGCTGCGCGAGTATGCGCAGGTACCGGCCGACGCCTCGGCCGAAGACATCATGGCAGACCTGGTCAAGGTCGGCCTCGAGGAAGAGGACGTGCACCGTCCCTCCGACACCCTGTCCGGCCCGATCGTCGTCGGCCAGGTGCTCTCCCTGGTCAAGGAGGAGCAGACCAACGGCAAGACCATCAACTGGTGCCAGGTCCGCGTCGTTCCGGAAGGCCAGGAGCAGACCCTGACCGGCGAGGGCATCGAGCCATCCGGGGTGCAGGGCATCATCTGCGGCGCGCACAATTTCGTGGAGGGCGACAAGGTTGTTGTCACCCTGCCCGGTGCGGTGCTGCCCGGGGACTTCAAGATCACCCCGCGCAAAACCTACGGCCACGTCTCGGCCGGCATGATCGCCTCTTCCCGCGAGCTGGGCATCGGCGAGGACCACGATGGCATCATGGTGCTCTCCACCCTGGGCCTGGACCCGGAGCTGGGCACCGACGTCATGGAACTGTTCGGGCTGACCGATCAGGCCGCCGAGATCAACGTGACCCCGGACCGCGGCTACTGCTTCTCGATCCGCGGCGTCGCCCGCGAATACGCGCTGGCCACCGGAACCTCGTTCACCGACCCGGCCACCACGGTGAAGGTCACCGCGGCCGCCGAGGCAGGCCTGCCGGTCACCCTGGCGGACCAGGCCCCGATCTACGGCGTGCCAGGCTGCACCCGCTTCGTGACCCGCGAAGTCACCGGCGTCGATCCGAGCCGCCCGACCCCGCGCTGGATGGCCTCGCGCCTGCAGCTGGCCGGCATGCGTTCGATCTCGCTGATCGTGGACATTTCGAACTACGTGATGCTCGAACTCGGCGCGCCGCTGCACTTCTACGATGCGGACAAGCTCACCGGGCCCATCACCGTGCGCCGGGCAAACCCCGGGGAGAAGCTCACCACCCTGGACGCCAAGGAGCGCGAGCTGCACGTCGAGGACCTGCTGATCACCGATCAGTCCGGTGCCATCGGCATCGCCGGCGTCATGGGCGGGACCACTACCGAGGTATCGGATGGGACCGGCCGCGTGCTGATCGAGGCCGCGCACTTCGATGCGGTCTCCATTGCCCGCTCGCGCCGCCGCCACAAGCTGCCTTCGGAAGCCTCCAAGCGTTTCGAGCGCGGAGTTGACCCGCAGGTGATGCAGATTGCCGCACAGCGCGCGGTGCAGCTGCTGGTCGAACTTGCCGGCGGCACCGAGACCGCGCGGGTCACCGACGCCGGCGAAATCCCGGCGCCCACCGTGATCGAGTTGCCGGCCGGATACGCCGAACGCCTGATCGGCGTGCCGTACACCGACGCGCAGACCATCGAGGCGCTGGAAGGCATCGGCGCGTCCGTCGCGCAGACCGCCGTCGGCTTCTCGGTCACCGCACCGAGCTGGCGCCCGGACCTGGCGATCAAGGAGGACCTGGTCGAAGAGGTCGCCCGCGTGGTTGGCTACGACCAGATCCCCGCGACCCTGCCGGTGGCCCCTCCGGGCCGCGGCCTGACTCGCACGCAGTCCCAGCGCCGCCGCATCCTGCAGGGCCTGGCCGACTTCGGGCTGACCGAAATCCTGTCCTACCCGTTCGTCTCCGCGGCGCAGAACAACGCCTTCGGCGCACCGGTGGCCGGAACCACGGTCGACGCGGTGACCCTGGCCAACCCGATCTCCAAGGAGTTCCGTTTCCTGCGCACCTCGATGCTGCCGGGCCTGCTGGACACCGCACGGCGCAACCTGGGCCGCGGATTCCGCGACCTGGCCCTCTACGAGGGCGGCTTGGTGTTCCTGCCGGGAGAACGGCTGGGCTCATCGGTGCTGCCTCCGTTGGGCGTCAAACCAAGCGATGAGGTACTGGCCGAACTGTTCGGCGGGGTGCCGGAGCAGCCGTGGCATGTGGCCGCGGTCTTCACCGGCCACGAGGCCGCCGCAGGCGCCGGGTTCACCCCGCGCGCCTGGGACTGGGCCGACGCGCTGGATACCGCACGCACGATCGCGGATCTGCTCGGGTCACCGCTGGAGGTTGCCCAGGGCAGCCACCAGGCCTTCCACCCGGGCCGTGTCGCAGCACTGAAGCTCAACGGAGAAGTCATCGGCTACGCCGGTGAACTGCACCCGCAGCTGCTCAAGGACGCCGATCTGCCGGCCCGCACGGTCGCCATGGAGCTGAACGCCACCGCACTGATGGCAGCCGCTCCCGCCGTGGTCGTCGCACAGCACCTGTCCACCCAGCCGCTGGCCACTCAGGATGTCGCGCTGATCGTGGACGAGCACGTTGTCGCCGGCGACGTGTTGCGCACCCTGCGCGAAGGTGCCGGTGCCCTGCTCGAAGACATCGCCCTATTCGATGTCTATCAGGGCAAGGGCATCGAGGACGGCAAGAAGTCGCTGGCCTTCGGGCTGCGTTTCCGTTCCGCGGATCGCACGCTGACCGCCGATGAAGCGTCCGAGGCGCGCGCCGCCGCGGTGGCCCTGGCTACCGAGAAGTTCGGCGCCACCCAGCGTTAGGCACGGCCTATCACGCCCAACGCCCCGAGAGATCCGCAGCCCGCGGAAATCTCGGGGCGTTTGCCGTTGCCGGATGAAAATTTCGTGAACAGGCCGAAGGTTTCTGCCGTTGTCCCGGCCGAATCTGGCGCGAACGGATAGAATTAGCGTTTATGGCAGACTCGGAAGGCGGTATCCCATGGGCTCACGTGTAGCTTCGCGCCTCGGCGCCGTCTTGCTGATCCTGGTGCTCGGTGCCGCGGCGGTTGCCGTTGCGGTGTTCCTGGCGATGGGGGCGGTCACCATGATCCAACGCGGCGCCGGAGTGCACCTGGATGATCCACCCACACCCACGATGGAGTGGGAAGAGGAATCCGACGAACCCTTGGGGCCGCGTGCCACGCTTCCCGAAGACGAGCTGGGCTCCTAAACCTTCGAAAGCTGCGCCTGCCGAACCTGCCAGCCCTTTCAACGGGACAAACCCGCGCCCTCGAACCGGTGGATTATCCGCCGGCCCCGGCTTGAATGGCCAGGATTCCCGCGGCGAGCAGGCCCGCAATGAGCGAAGCGGCCCCGACCGCGATCAGCCAAGCTAGCTTGCTGGGCTTTTGCGGGTCCTTGCCGATAACACTGAGGAAGAATCCCGCCGGCATCAAAATCGCGGCAACTGGTACGCCGAGCCGAGCCACAGAGCCGAAAAAGTTCTCCGTGGCGAAATGATCGGTATAGGGAAGCAGCGCCAGAGAAAGCACGAGCAGCACGCCGGCATGCGCGTGCCCGGCACGAAACCAGGACTTCTGCAGCTCATTGGCGTACAGCGCACCGGTGGTGATCCTGAGCAGCAGCTGACCTCCGGTGGTCACCGCGATCAGCGACAGCAAAAGAATTCCGGCGAGCACAAGGGTCTCTGGTTCCATCAGGATGCCTTCCTTCGTATTGTTGGACGCGGCATGGGACCTACGCCTCCCAGCATAGGCAGAGCCGCCGCATCTGGATAGGGCAGCGGAGCCAGCCAAGATCCCGCGCCGCATCTTCCGCGCGTGAGCTCGTAAAACGGGGCCCACGAAGCGAGCGGTGGGCCGCTTAGCCCTCGCGACGGCGGGCCGCGGCGCGTCACATAGGATCCGCTAAACCGTGAATTGCTAGGCTCAGAGAATGATCCTGGAACACGCGATACTTCCTGTCCGACAAGGGCAGGAAGCAGAATTTGAGGCCGCCTTCGCCGAGGCGCGAAAGCTGATCGAATGCCAACCGGGGTTCGCGAACTTGGAGCTATCGCGTTCGATCGAATCCCCGGGAGACTATCTGCTGCTGGTGCGCTGGGTGTCGGTTGCGGCCCACACCGAGGGCTTTCGCCGTTCGCCGGAATACCAGCGGTGGAAGCAGGCGCTGCATCACTTCTACGAGCCGTTCCCCGTCGTTGAGCATTTCACCATGGTCGTCGCCAGCGGATTCGACGCGTCCGGCCATGCGGAATGATGGCACCATGAGTCTTGAGCTGCCCGTTGCGGTGCGCGCCTCGGCATTGTCCGGGATCCGCCGGTTCACCAAGCGCCGCTTCCGCTATTTCAACTACGCGCTGCGCTACCGAGACGGACGCGAGGTATCCGATCTGGGATCGATCGAATTCGGCAAGCTGCTGCAGGGGCACCGCTACCCGGCGGACACGCATTGCGTGCGCAACGGGGCCGAGCGGCACTGCCCCGAGCGCGGCGATGGGGTGTGGGTGGATTATCCGTACGGGAATCCGCTGCCCTCATAAAGCATGCCGTCGCGCTCCGGAGGGGCCTAGCCTTCGGGGTCGTAGCCGATCAGCCAGTGCAGTCCGAAGCGGTCCACCACCTGCCCGTCGGTGGCGCCCCACGGCTTAGCCGCGAGCGGATCGATCACCAAACCATCCTGCGCGAGCTGGTCGAACCAGCCGTGCAAAACCTCCGGGGGCGCGGTTCCCAGCAACGAAAGCATCAGCCCCTGCATGGCCACGGACTTTTCCCCTTCGGCGGCGTCCGCCCCGAAGAGGGTGACAACGCCATCGAGCATTCCGTGGGCGATCGCCTCGCCGGCGCCATCGGTGCGGGAAAATTCTGCGTAGCTGAACAGTGCAAGCTCCCCGCCGAAGATCTGCGCGTAGCGGCCCAAGGCTTCCCGGGCGGTCCCGGGGAAGAGCACATAGGGAGCGGGCGCGGCGGCTCGCCGCTCGGTTTCCGCGGATTCGGCCATGATCGTTCCTTCGCGCTGGGCATCCCGCCGTCAACTGGCGGCGGTGTTTGTCGGTTGCCTCAGCGTAGTGCCGGCTGCGGCCGAGGTACAAGGACCGGCGCTAGAACTCCTCGCCGTGGTTGATGACCCGCGCGGCGCGGCCGACGATCTTCGGGTCCGGGGTGCCTACCAGATCGTGGTCCTTGCCCTTGTATTCGAAGAGGTTCAGCACATGGCGCATCGCCTGCAACCGGGCGCGTTTCTTGTCGTTGGACTTCACCACCGTCCACGGGGCGTGCTCGGTATCGGTCTTCAAGAACATCTGCTTCTTCGCGGCCGTGTAGTCATCCCACTTGTCCAGCGAGGCCAGGTCCATGGGGGAGAGCTTCCACTGGCGCACCGGGTCGATCCGGCGAATCGTGAAGCGGGTCAGCTGTTCGCCGGCGGAGACGGAGAACCAGAATTTCACCAGGTCGATGCCCTCCTCGACGAGCAGCCGTTCGAAGTGCGGGGTCTGCTCCAGGAAATGCTCCACCTGGTTTTGCGTGGAGAACCCCATCACGCGTTCCACCCCGGCGCGGTTGTACCAGGACCTGTCGAAGAGCACGATCTCCCCGGCGGTCGGGAAATGCTCGATGTAGCGCTGGTAGTACCACTGGCTGGATTCGCGCTCCGTCGGCTTTTCGAGCGCGACTACACGAGCGCCGCGGGGGTTCAGGTGCTCGGCGAACCGCTTGATCGTGCCGCCCTTGCCAGCGGCATCGCGGCCCTCGAAGACGATCATCAGACGTCGACCATGCACCTTGAGCCACTTTTGCAGCTTCAGCAGTTCGATCTGCAACGCTCGCTTCTCCGCGTCGTAGGTGACACGGTCCATCTTGGCCTCGTACGGGTAGTCCTCCCGCCAAGTGTCCACGATGCTCCCGTCGGCGCGAACTAAGACCGGGTCGTCGTCGTCATTGTCTAGAACCGAATATCCGCGGAAAGCCTCTTCGAGGAGGGGGAGTTCAACCGTCATAACCCCAGCCTAATTTTTCCCGGTTAACACAAGATGAACAATTGGGAAACCAGGGCTTGAAAAGGGTAGATGTGATTAATGCGGTTTGCTGGACAGAAGCGAAAATTGAACTCGCAGGGCGCGGGCTTCGCCTCGTGGCGTCGAAGGGGAATGCGGGGAACGGTCGGCGTTCGCCGGTTAACGATCCGGTTGAAATTTCATTGGTGCAGCGGTGGCCTGCTATGCGCAGCGAATCCGCTCAATCATTGTGGGCGATCCGCCGAGCCGAGTCGGGTAAGGGTATGCGCATGCCTCGGCTCGGCTGCAGTCATCTCGCGGCTAGCTGATTTTACGGCGATAGATCAGATTCGCCAGCGAGTACGCGATCACTAGGATTCCCAGCAGCCAGGCCAGCGCCACCCATATTTCTTGTCCAACCGGCTGTCCGGAAAATAAGGCCCGAAGCGTGTCAACGATGGAGGTCACCGGCTGGTGTTCGGCGAACCAGGCCACCGGAGAGGGCATCGAGGCGGTAGGCACAAAAGCGGAACTGATGAATGGGGCGAAGATCAACGGGTAGCTGAATGCGCTGGCCCCATCTACGGTCTTCGCGCTCAGCCCGGCGATGACCGCGAGCCAAGTCAACGCCAAGACGAAGAGCACCAGAATCCCGACTATCGCCAACCAGCCCCCGATCGAGGCTTGGGCGCGGAAGCCCATCAGCAGTCCCACCCCGATGACGATGGCGATCGATACCAGGTTTGCGAGCAGCGAGGTGAATACATGCGCCCACAACACGCTGGATCGGGAGATCGGCATGGACTGGAAGCGTTCAAAGATGCCCCCTTGCAAGTCCAGGAACAGCCGGTAGGCGGTATACGCAATGCCCGAGGCAATGGTGATCAGCAGGATCCCGGGTAATAGGTAGTTGATGTAGGAGCCATCGGTGCCGGTATTGATTGCACCTCCGAGCACATAAACGAACAACAGCATCATGGCGATCGGGGTGATCGCGGTGGTGATGATCGTGTCGGGACTGCGCAGGATATGACGCAGCGAGCGTCCGGTGAGTACGCCGGTGTCGTGTAGCGCGTGGGTGCTCATGGCTGCTCCTGATCGGGGGCGCCGACCAAGGCGAGGAACACGTCCTCCAAGGAGGGCTGCTTCTTCACATATTCTACGTGGGCTGGCGGCAGCAAGTCCTTGAGTTGGTCGAGGGTCCCGTTTTGAATGATGGTTCCCCGGTGCAAGATCGCGATACGATCCGCCAGCTGTTCGGCCTCGTCGAGGTACTGCGTGGTCAGCAGCACGGTGGTGCCGTCCGCGGCGAGCCGGCGTACGGTATCCCAGACCTCCAAGCGTGCCTGCGGATCCAAGCCGGTGGTTGGCTCGTCCAAGAAAATGATGCGAGGATTCCCGATCAGGCTCATCGCAATGTCTAGCCGGCGGCTCATTCCTCCGGAATAGGTCGCGGCCTTCCGGTCGCCAGCGTCGCTAAGCGCAAATCGTTCCAGCAACTCCTCGGCATGCTGACTCGCGTTTTTCAGGTGACGCAGCTGCGCCATCAAGACTAGATTTTCGCGGCCGCTGAGCACCGGATCGATGGCGGTGAATTGACCGGTCAGGCTGATCGTTTCGCGGACCCGGTGCGCCTGGGTGGCGGTATCAAAACCGGCGACGAGCGCACTGCCTGCATCTGCGGCCAGCAGCGTGGAAAGTATCCGCACGAGTGTGGTTTTCCCGGCGCCATTCGAGCCGAGCAGCGCCAGGATCTCTCCGGGGCTTACCTCCAGGTCAACCCCGCGGAGCACCTGGAGGTCCTTATACGACTTTTTCAGCCCGCGGACGCTGATTGCGGTGGGTGCACTCTCGGTGTTCATGATTCTTCGCTTCGTTTCGCGTCCTGAACTGCCTTGATCAGCCGGGCGCGTTCCTTGTCGATCCATTGTTTTCCTCCGTAGGACAGGGTGAAGTTTTCAGCGAATTCCACTGGGTCCTCGCCAACAACTTCACGGAGCGGCAGCCGGTCGATGGAGGCTCGCTCCCACAGGTCAGCGTGGTCGATGAACATCTGCACCAGGGTGTCCCCATCGGTGATGCCGCCGAAATACATGAAGTAGCGATTCAACGCCGTAGCCGTGGCGCGGTAGGGCTCGGGCAGCGCGTCCAAGCGGGCCTTGGCTTCCTTGTACTGCTTTTTCTGCTGCAGCTGGCCGGTGAGGATTTCGTACCATTTGGTGCTCATGAGGATTTTCCCTCTGGGTGGTTGGTGTAATTTTTGTGCAATGCTTCGATGCGCTCGGAGAGGAAGAACCAGCTCTTCCAGAACTCTTCGAGGTAATCGCGGCCCATCGCGTTCAAGGTATAGACCTTGCGCGGTGGCCCTTTTTCCGAGGGCACCTTTTCCACGTCGACCTGACCGCGTTTCTCCAAGCGGATCAGCAGGGCGTAGACGGTTCCTTCGACGATGTCGCTGAGCCCTTTGCCGCGCAGCCGTGCGGTGATTTCGTATCCGTAGGCTGGAGATTCATCTAAGATCGCCAGGACGATCCCCTCCAGGGTGCCCTTGAGCATTTCGGTCATCTGCTTTGCCATAGAGGCCCTCCAAGCGCTATCTAGTGATAATGACTACCAGTAGATAGTATCGCAGACTACTGGTAGTTAGCAATACCGAGTAGCGAAGTTTTTGGCATTCAGAATCCGACGATGCAAACGGGCAGGACCATGGAGCAGTGCGCAACTGCGCTTAAAGAAACGAACCGCCGAGCAGACTCGACGGTTCGTAGGTGGTGCTCTATGCGGCGTGCTAGCGTGGGAAAACCGGCAGCTTCTGGTCGTACAGCCACGGCCGCAGCAGGGCGGCGACATCCAGTGCGTCGGGGGCGAAACCCTGGGCGTGCGCGATGAACGCCTCGGTGTCTACGTGCCCGTGGCTTCGGGCGGCCACCCACTCCTTGAGCATCGTGTAGAAGGTTTCGGTGCCAAGCCCTCCGAGCAGCGCGAACAGCGCCATCGCGCCACGCTTGTACACGCGGTCATCGAACATGTCCTTGGCCCCCGGATCCCCGATGGCCAAATCCTGGTCCTGCCCGTCGAGCAGTTCCCAGGCCAGCCGGGCGCGTTCGGCCATGGGCATGACCCCGGCGGCTTCGGAATGCAGCCACTCGCTGAAGCAGGCGAAGCCCTCGTGCAGCCAGATGTCCTTCCAACGCTTCAAGGTCAGCGAGTTGCCCCACCACTGGTGGGAGAATTCGTGGGCGATCAGGCGCTGCGCCTCCCAGTCCATGGACAGGTGGTTCAGCCCGAAAATGCTCAGCCCCTGGGCCTCGAGCGGGATCTCCAGCTCGTCGTTGACCACCACGATCTTGTAGCTCTCGAAGGGGTACGGGCCGAAGTGCCGTTCGAAGACCTCTGCCATTTCGGTCTGTTTGCCGAAGGCCTCGCGGACCTTCAGATCCATGCCGGGCACCGCATAGGCCACCAGATGCCGATCCTCGTCGAAGGGGATCTCCGAATAGCGGCCGATCTGCAAGGTAGCCAGGTAGCTGGCCATCGGTTCGCGCTGCTCGTAGACCCAGGTGTCGCGGCTGGCGGCGCGTGAATGGTTGATCAGTTCGCCGTTGGCCACCGCCCGGTAGCCGGCGTCGGTGGCGATGGAGAAGCGGTAGGTGGATTTGTGGCTCGGGTGGTCGTTGCAGGGGAACCAGGTCGCCGCGCCGGTCGGTTGACCGGAAACGAGCACCCCATCGGTCAGCTCTTCCCAGCCGACCTCGCCCCAGATGCCGTTTTGCACCCCGGGGTTGCCTGCATAGCGCAGGGTCAGCTCGGTGCGCTCGCCGGCGGCCAAGCGGCTCGGCAGCTGCACCTCGATGCGGTGGTTGCGCTTGGAGACCTGGGCCTTTTTGCCTTGGCAGGTGGCCTTCAGTACGCGCAGCCCGTGCAGGTTCAATTGCACGGTGTCCAGGTCCTGGAGCGCGCGCAGGTGCAGTACCGCCTTGCCTTCGAGCAGGTTGCTGGCGAGCTTGCAAGTCAGTTCCAGGTCGTAGCGGTCCACGGTGTACGCGGCCGAACCGTGGTGCTTGGTGTATTCATCCAAGATCTTCTGGGGCATCCGGCGCGGTCCTATGCTGTCTGTGATTCGTCGGGTGTGATGTTCCAGCGTACCGCCGGATTGCCGCGCCAGTAGGTATTTGCTGGCAGCACCTCGCCGCGCAGCACCAGCGAAGCCGGTCCGGTGGCGGTGCCATCGGAGATCTTCGCAGCCGGCAGGATGACGCTGTGCGGGCCGAGCGTAGCCCCGGACCCGAGGGTGACCGTGTCAATGGACATGATGCGGTCGTGGAAGAGGTGGGTCTGCAATACGCTGCCGCGGTTCACCGTCGCGTGATCTTCCAAGGTGACCAGGTCTGCCTCGGGGAACCAGTAGCTTTCACACCACACCCCGTGCCCGATCTTTGCGCCCTGCGCACGCAGGAACCAGACCAGGGCCGGCGTGCCGGAGGCCAACCGCGCAAACCACTGGGCGCAGACCAGCTCCACAAAGGAGTCGACCATCTCGGTGCGCCAGATGAACGAGCTCCACAGCGTGTGCTCGCCCGGGCGGATCACCCCGACCACCAGCCATTTGGCAGCCAACGCGCTGGCTGCGGCGAGAGCTCCGGCCAAGACCAGTACCGCGCCGGAGAGCAGCGCGGCGGACAGCGGGTTCACGTGGGTCACCAGCGCGGACAGCGCCCAGAGCACTCCGGCGGCGATGCCTACCGTGGTGAAGACCGCCAGGCAACGCGACAGCTCCCAGGCCGCACGCATGATCTTGAGCTTCATCGGCGGCTGGTAGGTACGCTCGGATTCGGCATCCACCGTGGTGCGCCGCAGCTTATGCGGGGGAGAGCCGATCCAGGAAGTTCCGGCCTTCATCTTGCGGGGGGTCGCCGAAAGCACCGCAATCAGCGAGCGCTTAGGCACTCGGCGACCGGCATGCAGGATGCCGGAGTTGCCGAGGAACGCTTTTTTGCCCACGCGCACCGGGGCGATATGCATCCAGCCGCCGCCCAATTCGTAGGAGGCGACCATGGTGTCATCGGCCAAAAAAGCGCCCGAGGCGATGGTGGTCATCTTCGGGATCAGCAACACCGTGGAGATTTCCACGTCACGGCCGACCTTGGCGCCGAGCAGCCGCAGCCACACCGGGGTGAACAATGAAGCGTAGAGCGGGAAGAGCACATCGCGGGCGGTATCCAGCACGCGTTCGGTCGCCCACGCCTGCCAGCCGACCCGGGAGGTCACCGGATGCCAGCCTTCGACCAGGCCGATGGACAGCAACCGCACCTCGATGACGATCAGCGCCATCATGGACAGGAACCATACCAGCGCGGCAAGCAGCACCGCCGGGATGATTTTCCAGCCGATCGAGGTCAGCGATTCCTCGGCACGCAGCATCGGAGTGACCGCCAACACGGCCAAAACCACCGGCAACCACTGCAAGAGGTTCAGCAATATCGAGCCGACCGCGCCCAGCGCGCGCGGAAGGACCCGGTATGACAGAATTTCTTCGGGCCAGCGTGGTTTGGCGCGTCCCTCGCGAGCGGCCGGGGATCCGGCATAACGCGAGTTCTCGCGGGTTTCGCCGTAGATGGCGGATCCGGCTTCCACGATGGTGTGTGGTCCAACCACGGCTCCGGGAACCAAGGTGGAGCGGGCGCCGACGGAGGCGAAGTCGCCGACGCTCACATGGCCCACGTGCACCTTGTCGCCGTCGATCCAGTAGCCGGAGACGTCGACCTCGGGTTCCAAGGTGGCCCCCGGTCCGACGGTGAGCATTCCGGTCACCGGAGGAAGCGTGTGCATGGTGGCGGTTCTGTCGATATTTGCGCCCAGCATGCGCGCGTACCAAGGCAGCAGCGGCGCGCTGGCCAGGGAAATCGGATCGACCACGTCGGCAATGTGCTGCGCCAGCCACAAGCGCAGGTGCATCGAGCCCGAACGCTGGTAGGTTCCCGGTTTCAGCCCGCGCAGCAAGAGCTTGCTGGCCAGGATCGAGAGCCCCATGCGCCCGGCCGGGGTCACGAAGATCAGCCAGGAAGCGAGAATCGAATACCACGGAATCGGCAGCTGCGCTTCGAGGATTCCCACGCTGAGCAGGAACCAGTGACCGAGCATCAGGTAGGTGAACCAACGCAGGCCGGAAAGGATGAACAGCGGCACCGCGAGCAGAGTCTGGGCGATCTGCGTGATGCGCTTGGTGCGCTTGACGATGCGAGGCTCGATGACCTCGTCGTTGACCTGCTGTCCGCCGAGGTATTCCACCAGCGCGCCAAAGCGCGGGTAGTCGTAGAGCTCGGCGACCGTCAGGTCCGGGTAGCGGGCGCGCAAAGCGGAGACCAGTTGGGCCGCGGAGAGCGAGCCGCCGCCGGAGCCGAAGAAGTCGGAGTCGGCGCTGGAGGCCGCGATGCCCAGCGCGCCCTTCCAGGCCCGGGCCACGAAGTCGCCGGTCTCATCGAGCCCGGCCAGCTCCTCGCCGGACTGCTCGGATTCGGCCCCGGCCAGCGGCCACGGCAGCGCGTTGCGGTCCACCTTGCCGCTGGTTTTCATCGGCATGCTGTCCACCACGGTGAGCAGCGGCACCATCGCCGCGGGCAGATCCTTGAGCAGTTCGGTGCGCGCGGCATCCAGGTCATAGCCCGCGTCGGCGGCCAGATAGCCGACAAGCAGCTTGTTTCCGGTACCGGTTTCGCGCACCGCCACCGCGGCGCTGGACACGCCGTCGAGCGAGCTCAGCGCCGCGTCGATTTCACCGAGTTCGATGCGCCGGCCGCCGATCTTCACCTGGTCGTCTACGCGGCCGATGAAGATCAGCCCCAGCCGGTCATTGACCACCACGTCGCCCGAGCGGTAGGCGCGGTCCCAGCCCAGGGTGGGCATGGGCGCGTACTTCTCGGCGTCCTTTTCCGGGTCCAGATAGCGGGCCAGGCCCACCCCGCCGATGATCAGCTCACCGGTTTCGCCTTCGGCGACGGGAATTCCCTCTCCGTCGACTACCGCCAGGTCCCAGCCGGCCAGCGGCAGGCCGATGCGCACCGGGAGGCTGCCGTCCATGGTGGCGCCGCAGGCCACCACAGTGGCCTCGGTCGGGCCATAGGTGTTCCACACCTCGCGGCCCGCGGTGGCCAGGCGTCCGGCAAGCTCCGGCGGGCAGGCCTCGCCGCCGAAGATCAGCAGGCGCACGGACTCCAGCGCCTGCGACGGCCAGAGGGCGGCGAGCGTGGGCACCGTGGAGACCGCGGTAATGGAGCGGGAGATCAGCCAGGGGCCCAGATCCATGCCGCTGCGCACCAGCGCCCGCGGGGCGGGAACCAGGCAGGAGCCGTTGCGCCAGGCGATCCACATCTCCTCGCAGGACGCATCGAAGGCCACCGACAGTCCGGCCAGCACGCGGTCCGAGGTGTTCAGCGGGTCTTCGGGCAGGAACATGAGTGCTTCGGCATCCACAAAGGCGGCGGCCGAACGGTGGGAGACCGCCACGCCCTTGGGCTTGCCGGTGGAGCCGGAGGTGAAGATGATCCACGCGTCGTCGTCCAGCTGCGGCGCGCGCGGGTTCGGGAAGGGGGTGGGGCGATCGGCGGAAACCACGATCTCCTCCAGGCCCTTCACGATGCCGGCGACCTCGGCCTCGGTGAAGACCACCTTCGCCCGCTCGCCCGGATCGTCCGCGTCAACCGGTACATAGGCGGCACCGACCCAGAGGATCGCGAGGATCCATTCATAAAGCTGGCGGGTTCCCGAGGGGACGCGCACGCCGATTCGGTCGCCGGCGCCAAGCCCGTGTTCATGCAGGGCGCGGGCCTTGGCCTTAACCTCCTCGATCAGCTCCGCGTAGCTTTCGCTGCGTTCGCCGTCGTCAATGGCCGGCGCGTCGGGATGCGCCGTGGCGGTGGCCTGCAGAATGTCGATGAGGGTGCGCTCGGCAGGAGCTAGCGCACCGGAAGGGAACTGGGGCGAGTGGAGCCCAGGCTCCTCGGTCTTTGAACTATTTACGGAGTCCATACTTTGCGGATCCGTCCCTTCACTAAAGTGTCATGCACAAGTGGTTCGAGCGCTCAGGGGGAGTGAACTCTCGGAAAAGGGGGTACGGATCCTGGAGGGGATCGGACGTTGCGGCGTCCAGAACCCATTAAATACCCTCGGACCGCCTACCGGGAAGTTGAAGGGTCAATTGGTCGTTGGAATCACATCACTGCTCCTCCTGGCAGCGTGCCGCGGCGCCCCGCGGGCTGCGAAGCTACCCCGTTCCAGCCGTTAGGATGGAGCTATTGGCCTAACGTTCGGAATAATTCGCATCATCTGCCTGAGAGGAATTCTCCATGCGCCAGCTCAATTCTCCACGCCGTGCACTGGCCGCGGCGGCCGCCGCCACGCTGCTGTTCCTCGCCGTGCCGCCCGCGGCGCAGGCAGAGGGAATAAACCTGGATTCGATCACCATCGATGACACCGCCAACGTGCTCAACGAGCAGAAGCTGCGCGACGCGGTGGGCGAGATCGACTTCAACGAGCCCACCAAGGTCGCCGTGTATTCGCGCGAGGGCCAGTATGCGGATGACATCAACAGCCAGACGCTAGGCCACGCCCGCAGCGCGCACCCCGAATGGATCTCGGCGGACCCCGAGGACTACGGCGACTACTGGGCCAACGGCTACTTCATCATCACGCTGTCCGTGGAGGGCCCTGGAGATGGCCAGATCGGGACCTACTTCGGCGAGGACCGCAAGGTGTCCGACTCCCAGATACGCTCGATCCATGAGGCGGGCTCCGAGGATTTTAACCAGGCCCGCTGGACCGACGGAGTTGTCGCCGTCGCCGCGCGCGGCGCGAACATCATCAACCGCCCCTGGTATCGGCATCCGGCGCTCGGCTGGACCGTGGGGCTGGGGAGCCTGGGCGCCATCGGAGGTACCGGCATAGCGCTCGCGGTGCGTTCGGGGCGGCGAAAGAGCTTCGCCGAGCAGCTGGAATCGGGCAGCGCGCACCTGACCAATGTGACCATGGATTTGGACGCCACCGAACTATCCGCGCGCACCTTGCCTGGCGACTCGCACCACGCCGCGGAACTCGAACGCCGCTTCGCCGACTTTGCCGCCACCTACCGCGCTTGCTTCACCACGCAGCAAGAGCTGGCGCAGGCGAGCAAGAAGCTGCGTTCAAGCAGCCCCGGGGTGGCTCGCGCCAAGGAATTCCACGCCAACGCCCAGGCCCTGGACCTCACCGACGATGCGATCAACGACGCCGCGGCCCTCTACACCCGCGGTGCCGCGTGGGAAGATGCCTGGCGCCGCCAAACCGCACCCTTGCTCGAAGATCTGACCGAGCTGCCCGCGCTGATCGAAGATGCGCCGGAAGAACTGCAGGCACAAGCCGCCGCATTGGATTCCTACTCCGCCACCGCAAAACGCGCCGTGGCAGATCTGGGCAACGAGCTGAAGGCCGAAAAGCTCGATGTGGATACCGCCCTTGATAAGTTGTCCGAACTGCGCAGCCAGCTCACCGAACGACTCGATGCCTACGCTAGCGCGCAGGTCGAGGTCTATGCGTCGAGCGCCGAAGAGAAGCAGGAGATGCACGAAGCGCTGCGCCACTCCCGCTACGACAGCACCGGTGCGAGCCGTTCGGGATCCATTCTCGATGTGATCTACCCGGCTTCGATGTTCTGGCGGGTGAACTCCTACAACGCCGGGTACGCCACCGGGGTCAACGCGGTGGACACCTCCCGGGAGGCCGCCAGCTCCTCGGGCGTCTCCCACGGCTATTCCGGTGGCGGCAGCTTCTCCGGCGCCGGGGGATCCTCGCGATTCTAGATTCTGGGTTCCCGGGGATCTGGGCTGGCCCGGCTCGCTGCGGGCCCTCGGAAGATCGGTGGTTTTCCGCCGGCTGCATGGTCTGCGGAATCTTGGCGAAGAGGGTGCTTCACCGTGGCTCGTATTTCGAAACCGGAGTGCTGCCGTGGTTCCAGAAGATGGAATCGGCCAGCGGCATGGGCCAGTGGCTATTGGCTCAAAGCGCTAGTTCATTAATCGACTAATGCCCGCCGCTGAGGTGCAGTGGCAGGCATTAGCTAACTGGGGCTGGGAGTTAGGGAACGAGTAGCACCTTGCCGGTGGTTTTGCGCGATTCCAACGCACTATGCGCCTTGCTCGCGTCGGCCAGCGCGAATTTCTGCCCGACGCGGACATCCAAGTCCCCGCTGGCGGCCCAGCCTAAGACGTCGCCGAAGCGCCATGCGCGTTCCTCGTCCGTGGCCAGGAAGTCCGAGAGCTTCGGCCGGGTCACGGTCAGCGACCCGGCCGCATTCAGCCGCTGCAGGTCGAAGGGCGGAACCTGGCCGCTGGCCCCGCCGAAGAGCACCAGCGTGCCGCGGCGCTTGAGTACCTTCAGCGAGGTTTCGAACGTGTCCTTGCCGATGCCGTCGTAGACCGCGTGCACGCCCACTCCGCCGGTGACCTTGTCCACGGTGGCTTCGACCTGGTCATAATCCACCACGTAGTCGGCTCCGGCGGCGCGGGCCAGGTCCTTCTTCTCCTGGGTGGAAGCGGTGGTGATGACGGTGGCGCCCTTCATCTTCAAGATCTGCGTGAGCAGCAGTCCCACTCCGCCGGCGCCGGCGTAGCTGAGGATGACATCGCCCGAATGCACCAGATAGCTCGAATGCGTCAGATAGTGCGAGGTCATGCCCTGCAGGGGGAGCGCCGCGGCCAATCGCAGGTCGACCTTGTCGGGCACCTTGCCCAGCTCGGCCTCGCCGACCACGGCGTACTGGGCGTAGCCCTTGGTGCCGCTGGAGGTGGCGACCCGGTCGCCGACCTTCAAATGGCGCACGTTCTCGCCGACCTGGGTGACGGTGCCGGAGAATTCGCTGCCCGGGGTGAACGGATAGTCCACGGCGTAGACTCCCGAGCGCTGATAGGTTTCGATGAAGTTCACGCCGGCGGCCTCGATTTTGACGAGCACCTGCCCTGCGCCCGGGGCAGGGATTGGGGTTTCGCCGAGCTCCAAAACTTCGGGCCCACCTGCGTGGGAGACGAGTATGCTCTGCTGATTCATGCGATGCGCTTCCAATCTTTGTCCCTATGCCATATTGCTGACGGCTCCTGGTAACCAGTCTAGGACTGAAGGGTGTGAGCCGGGTGGGTGGCAGCCCCCGGGTTGCGTAAATGACGAACTATTTATGCATATTTATTAGGTTTGATGCATAACCAGTTGTAGAGTGAGGTCATGACGATTTCAGTTGCTGTCTCCGGCGCCAGCGGATACGCCGGCGGCGAGGTCCTTCGAATTTTGGCCAACCACCCACAGGTAGAGATCGGTGCGATCACCGCGCACTCCCAGGCCGGGCTGCGCTTGGGCGGCGTCGCCCCGCATCTGCACTCCCTGGCCGAGCGCGTGCTCGTGGAGACCACCGTGGAAAACCTGGCCGGGCACGACGTGGTCTTCCTCGCCCTTCCGCATGGCGCGAGCGCCGCGGTCGCCGCGGCCCTGCCCGAATCCACCCTGGTCATCGACGCCGGGGCAGACCACCGACTGGAATCCGCCGCCGCCTGGGAGAAATTCTACGGTTCGCCGCATGCCGGATCCTGGCCCTACGGGCTGCCCGAACTGCCCGGCCAACGCGAACAACTGATCGGCACCAAGCGCGTGGCCGTCCCCGGCTGCTACCCGACCGGCGGCCAATTGGCCCTCGCCCCGGGCTACGGCGCGGGCCTGTTGGAGGCCAAGGACGTGGTCATCGTCTCCGCCTCGGGCACCTCCGGAGCCGGAAAGAGCGCCAAAACCCATTTGCTGGGCAGCGAAACCATGGGCTCGATGAGCACCTATGGCGTCGGCGGCATCCACCGCCACATCCCCGAGATGGAGCAGGGCCTGTCCAAGCTCGCCGGGGAGGAAGTCACCGTATCCTTCACCCCGACCCTCGCGCCGATGCCGCGCGGCATCCTGACCACCGCCACCGCGCGGATCAAGCCCGGGGTCACCGCCGGGGCGCTGCGCGCAGCCTGGGAATCGGCCTACGCCAACGAGCCATTTGTGCACCTGCTGCCCGAGGGCCAGTGGCCGACCACCGGCGCGGTGCAGGCGAGCAACCACGTGCAACTGCAGCTGGCGCTCGACGAGCACGCCGGACGAGTGATCGTCACCCTCGCGCTGGATAACCTCACCAAGGGCACCGCGGGCGCCGCGGTGCAATCGATGAATATCGCCCTCGGCCTGCCCGAAACCACCGGATTGATGATGCAAGGAGTCGCACCGTGAGCCTGTCCCACACCCCCACCTTTCCGCCGGCCGAACTGGCCGGCGTCACCGCACCGGCCGGCTTCCTGGCCTCCGGGGTCCCCGCGGGCCTGAAATCCACCGGCAAGAACGACGTCGTGCTGGTGCAGAACCTGGGCCCGGACTTCACCGCCGCCGCGGTATTCACCGCGAACCGCGTGGCCGCCGCCCCGGTGCACTGGTCCAAGGAGATCATCAAGGACGCCCGGGTGGATGCGATCGTGCTGAACTCCGGCGGCGCCAACGCCTGCACCGGTGCCGAGGGATTCGGCAACACGCACCGCACCGCCGAATACGTGGCCGAACTGCTGAACCTCTCTTCGGGCGACGTGGCGGTGGCCTCCACCGGGCTGATCGGCATGCAACTGCCCATGGATAAGCTGCTGCCCGGGGTGAAACAGGCGGCCGGAGCGCTCGCCGACGGCCAGGGAGCCGCCGATGCGGCCGCCGCCGGCATCATGACCACCGACACCGTCCCGAAAATCGCCTCGCGCAGCGTGAGCGGATATAGCATCGGCGGCATGGCCAAGGGTGCGGGAATGCTCGCCCCGGCGCTGGCCACCATGCTCGTGGTGCTCACCACCGATGCGGTGCTCGAGCCCCAGGCGCTGGACCAGGCCCTGCGCGCGGCCACCGCGGTGAGCTTTGACCGGGCGGACTCCGATGGCTGCATGTCCACCAACGACACCGTGCTGCTGATGTCCTCCGGCGCCTCGGGCATCGCCCCGGACCTGGAAGAATTCACCGCCGCCCTGGCAGATCTGTGCCAGGAGCTGGCCGCGAAGCTGATCGACGACGCCGAAGGTGCACAACACACCATCGCGGTGCGCACCTACAACGCGGCCACCGAGGCCGACGCTTTGGAGGTCTCCCGCGCGGTGTCCCGTTCGAACCTGGTCAAGACCGCGATCTTCGGCAAGGACCCGAACTGGGGCCGGGTGCTCTCCGAGGTCGGCACCACGGCCGCGGCCTTCGAACCCGATGAGCTGAACGTGGCGATCAACGGCGTGATGGTCTGCAAAAACGGCGGCGTCGGCGAGGACCGCAATCTGATCTCGCTGGAAGACCGCTTCGTCACCATCGACATCGACCTGAACGCCGGGGCGATCGAGGCGACGATCCTCACCAACGACCTGACCCACGACTACGTCCACGAAAACTCCGCCTACTCCAGCTAGGCCGCCTTCGCAGGAGCAAACCCACCATGCCGCACACAGCACATACCAACCTCGGCGCCGCCCGCACCAAGGCCGAAGCGCTCATCGAGGCGCTGCCCTGGATCCAGCGCTTCGCCGGGACCACGATGGTCATCAAATACGGCGGCAACGCGATGGTCAACGAGTCCTTGCGCCGCGCCTTCGCCGAGGACATCGTGTTCCTGCGCCACGCCGGGATCAACCCGGTGGTGGTGCACGGCGGCGGACCGCAGATCAACAAGATGCTCGACACCCTGGGCATCAAATCCGAATTCCGCGGCGGGCTGCGGGTGACCACCCCGGAGGCGATGGATGTGGTGCGCATGGTGCTCACCGGCCAGGTGCAGCGCGATCTGGTGGGCCTGATCAACTCGCATGGACCCTACTCGGTGGGCATGTCCGGGGAGGACGGGGCCACCTTGCAGGCGGTGCGCACCGGCACCACCGTGGACGGCGTCGAGGTTGACCTCGGGCTGGTCGGCGAGGTCACCCGGGTGCGCACCGACCAGGTGGATTCGCTGGTCAAGGCCGGAATGATCCCGGTCATCTCCACCGTCGCCCCGGAGTTCGACGAGCACGCCGATCCCACCGGCGCGATCCTCAATGTCAACGCGGACACCGCCGCCGCGGCGCTGGCCACCGCGCTGGGCGCGGCCAAGCTGGTGATCCTCACCGACGTGGAGGGGCTCTACGCCGCCTGGCCGGACAAGTCCTCGCTGATCAGCTCGATCACCAACGAGGAGCTGCGCAGCATGCTGCCCACGCTGGAATCGGGCATGATCCCGAAGATGGGTGCCTGCCTGAAGGCGGTGGACGCCGGAGTGCCCCAGGCGCATATCGTCGACGGCCGCGAGGCGCACTCGATGCTGCTCGAAATTTTCACCACCGCCGGGGTCGGCACCCAGGTGGTACCCCAGATTAAGGAATCCAAGTGAGTCAGGAACTGCGCGCCACCGGCGCGCTGAACGAGGCCAACGAACTCTCCGCGCTGCACGGCGCGGATCTCTCCGCCCGCTACGCCAAGTCGCTGCTCGGCGTGTTCGGCGCCCCGTCGCGGGTGCTCGTGCGCGGGGCCGGCTGCCATGTCTGGGACGCCGACGGCAACCAGTACCTGGATCTGCTCGGCGGCATCGCGGTGAACACCCTGGGCCACGCGAACCCGCTGCTGACTTCCGTGATCACCAGCCAGCTGGCCACCTTGGGCCACGTGTCGAACTTCTTCAGCTCCCCGACGCAGATCGCGCTGGCCGAGAAGCTGCTCGAAATCTCGGCCGCCCCGGAAGGCTCGAAGGTGTTCTTCGCGAACTCCGGCACCGAGGCGAACGAGGCGGCGCTGAAGCTCACCCGCCGGAACACCGGCACCGCGGCGGTCCCGCGCACCAAGGTGATCGCCCTGGAGCACGCCTTCCACGGCCGCACCCTCGGCGCCCTGTCGCTGACCTACAAGGAGAAGTACCGCGCTCCCTTCGCGCCGCTGCCGGGCAACGTCAGCTGGATTCCGGCCGGAGACGAGGCCGCGCTGCGCGCCGCGGTGGACGAAACCGTGGCCGCGGTATTCATCGAGCCCATCCAGGGCGAGGCCGGGGTGCGCGAGCTGGGCGCCGAGTACCTGCGCGCGGCCCGCGAGATCACCAGCGCGGCCGGGGCCCTGCTGGTCTTCGACGAGGTGCAGACCGGCATGGGGCGCACCGGCGAGTTCTTCGCCTCCACCGGCGTGATCCCCGATGTGATGACCCTGGCCAAGGGCCTGGGCGGCGGCTTCCCGATCGGGGCGATGATCGTCTTCGGGCAGCAGAACACCGCCTGGCTGACCCCGGGGGACCACGGCACCACCTTCGGCGGCAACCCGGTGGCCTGCGCCGCCGGGCTCGCGGTCATCCACACCATCGAAAATCAGAAGCTGCTGGGCCATGTGCGCGAAACCGGGAACTGGCTGCGCGCCGAACTGGCCGGCATCGACGGGGTGGGGGAGGTCCGCGGCCGCGGCCTGCTCACCGCCTTCGAGCTGATGGATGGTTCGGCGCCGAAGCTGGTTGGCGCCGCGCTGGATGCGGGGTTCATCGTGAACGCCACGGACGAGTCCACCATCCGCCTGGCCCCGCCGCTGATCATCACCCGCGAGCAGCTGGGCACCTTCCTCGCCGCCCTGCCGGCGCTGCTGACCGCGGCCACCGCCGCCTAGCCCACACATTTTCCCGGCACCACCGGAAGCAAAAGGAACCGATTCATGAGCGCTACACGCCACTTCTTGACCGACCTCGACCTGAGCCCCGCCGAGCAGTCCAAGGTCCTGGACCTCGCCGCTAAGATGAAGGCCGACAAATACGGCTACCGGCCCTACGCCGGCCCGCAAACCGTCGCGGTGTTTTTCGACAAGACTTCCACCCGTACCCGGGTGTCCTTCCACGCGGGCATCGCCGAGCTCGGCGGCTCCCCGCTGATCATCAACTCCGGCGAATCGCAGCTGGGCCACAAGGAATCCATCGCGGACTCGGCCAAGGTGCTTCAGCGCATGGTCTCCACCATCGTCTGGCGCACCTACGCGCAGTCCGGCTTGGAGGAAATGGCGGCGAACTCCCGGGTGCCGGTGATCAACGCGCTCTCCGATGACTACCACCCCTGCCAGCTGCTCGCCGACCTGCTCACCGTGCGCGAGCACAAGGGCAAGACCCAGGGTCTGAGCATGGTCTACCTGGGCGACGCGGCGAACAATATGGCCAACTCCTACCTGCTGGCCGGGGTCACCGCCGGCATGCACGTGCGCATCGCCGGCCCGGAAGGCTACCTGCCGTCCGCCGAGATCATCGCCGCCGCGGAAATCCGCGCCGAGCAGACCGGCGCGTCGATCATGATCACCACCGACGCGGCCGCCGCGCTGGCCGACGCGGACGTGGTGGTCACCGACACCTGGGTCTCCATGGGGCAGGAAGCCGAGAAGGCGACGCGCCAGAAGCTGTTCACCGACTACTCGGTGACCACCGAAGCCATGAAGCTGGCGAAGCCCGATGCCATCGTGCTGCACTGCCTGCCGGCCTACCGCGGCTACGAGATTTCCGCCGAGGTGATCGACGGCCCGCAGGCGGTGGTCTTCGACGAGGCCGAAAACCGGGTCCACGCGCAGAAGGCCATCATGACCTGGCTGATGGTCGCCTCCGAGCTGGCCGCGGACGAGCGGGTCGAGTTTTAAATGGGAGCCCAGCCAAGCACCAAGACCGCACGCCAGGCGCGGATCCGCGCATTCCTGGGGAACAATTCGGTCAAGAGCCAGGCCGAGCTGCTCGGGCTGCTGAAGGACGACGGGCTGGAGGTCACCCAGGCCACGCTGTCCCGGGATCTGGTGGAGATCGGGGCGGTACGCATCCGCGACCACCTCGGCCAGCTGATCTACGCCGTGCGCCAGGAGGGCGGGGACCGTTCCCCGAAAACCGCCATCACCCAGGAGGTGCTCGACGCGCGGCTGGCCAAGATCTGCCAGGAGCAGCTGGTCACCGCCGAAGCCTCGGGCAACATCGTCGTATTGCGCACCCCGCCGGGCGCCGCGAACCTGCTCGCGTTGGCCATCGACCACTCGCAGATGCCCTCCATCCTCGGCTGCATCGCCGGGGACGACACCATCATGATCATCACCCGGGCCGCCGATGGAGCAGCGGAGGTCGCCGGGCGTTTCCTGCAGCTGGCCGAACCACGCTAACCGGCTCGCCCGCGCACGATCTCCACGCACGATCGACCCGCCACCGGATGTTATCCACACCCGGTGGCGGTGCCGTTTAACCCGCGCCCGCCCCGGGGCATCATCGGTGCATGGACCCCGAACAACTGCCCCTGACGCTCAGCGAGCTGGCCGGCCAGATCGTTACCGCGCCGGCGCTGAGTATCGAACAGCTCATCGCCGCGCAAGACGCGTGCCGCACGCTGTTCGGGGTCCTTGCCGAGCAAGCCGCCGCCGTCGATGATCCGCGGATGGCGGCCGCCTTCGCCGAGCATCTCGAGCGGTTGAACCGCGAGGTCTACCGCGAGCTGCCGCGTGCGGTCAGCGCCGTGGAAATTACCGCCAGCCACGCCCTGGCCCTGGAGGAATTCGACGCGCTGCGTGCCGGCTCCACCGATTTCAGCGCCGCCGCGCGGCTGGCTCCGGGGCGAACCTGCTACCGGGATGCCGCGGATTTTTTGGGCAAGTGGCTCGGGCTGGACTATCAGGAGGCCAGTCGCCGCATCGCCGACGCGCACCTGATCCATGCCCGGCGCAGCATCGCTGGCACCGGCTGCGCCCCGCGGTTTACGCAACTGGCCCGCACCTTCGCCGAGCACAAGCAGCTTGATCCGCGCGCGGTGCTCGCCCAGGCCAGGGCGCTGGACAAGATGGAGCCCGAGGACACCACCTTCGATGGGCTGCCCAGCACCGCCAGCGCCACGGCAGAGGACGGCCAAACCCTCGAGGCGCACGCCAACCGGCTGCTGAAGGAACACGATCGAGCCACCAGCCGGAAGAAAATCTCTGCCCTGATGGCCCGATACAAGCTGACGCATGCCGTGCAGCCCCGCCCGGAACTCGGGGTTTTCCCCCGCCCGGTCAAGCAGGGAGTGCACGAGTACCTCATCCGAGTGGAGGGGCTCGACGCCGAGCTCTTCGAATCGCTGATCGCCCAGGCCGACAACAAGCGTACGGCCGCCGGGGCGGCGGCCCGCTTGACCGCGGCGGTACCCAAACGGCCTACGGATTCACCGCAAATGCAGCCAACCGCCGCAAAGGCCGAGGAGCGGCTGCCGGCCTGGCGAGAAAAACTGGATCAACAGTGGAGCAGCGGCAGCCCGCCTCCGCGGTGGGCTGCAGATCCCGACCCCGAGCAGATCCCGGAACCCGCGGCCGCGGAGGAAGCGGCGCCCGACCTTAGCAGCGAGGCTGAAGGAGCGCCGCAGGGCAAGGAAAACTCCGCAATGCCAGCACCTTCTTCCCGGACGCGGCGCTGCAACCCACCGCCGGTCCCGGCTGGAATCGAACCTCTTCCGGCCTCCGCCGCTGACCTGGCCGCGCAGGCGGACCTGGATCCGCTGTGCAGCGTGCCGCGACGCCGGCTGAATGCCCTGCTGGGCATCTTGCGAAACCAACCCCATGGCGGTGAAGGCGGCGAGGGAAAAATCGTGACCCCGGAGCTGATCGTGTACCTGGCGCTACGCGACCTGCGCGAGCTGGCCAGCGGTACCGCCCGCACCGCCCACGGGATCGAGCTGGAACCGGAGGAGCTGCGCAAATTATTGTGCGACGCAGAGATCATCCCCATGGTTTTCAATGCGGCGGGGCAGGTGCTCGATGTCGGACGATCCCAGAGGTTGTTTCCCAAATCGATCAAACGGGCGGCGCGGGCACGCGACGGCGGCTGCATCGTGCCCGGTTGCACCATGGATCCGGCGCTGCTGGATTACCACCACATCCGGTACTGGGAACACGGAGGCCAAACCAGCCTGTCCAATTGCTGCCCCTTATGCCCGGCCCATCATGTCGCGGTGCACCTGGGGTACCTCAAGATCGTGAGCATCGACGGGCTGCCGCACGTGATCTTGCCCGAACACCTCGATCCGGATCGAAGGCCGAGACGCAACCAGTACTTCCAAACCTTCGATGCCACCGGACATGGTTCTGCGCAGGGCCCCGGAATTCCATCCGGAGCCGATCCTCCGTCCGTGATGAACCAGCATCCGGAAACGGGGCACAACCGGCAAGCCCCGGGCGATAGTGCCCACCCGGCTGCTTGACCGCGGCCCAGAGAAGAACTGCCCGTCAGGCGCTGTGCCATGACGGGCAGTTCTTGGTGCCTGACACCGGGGTATCGGAGCGTTTAGGCTGCGAGCTGGTCCACGGAGGACATGTTAAATGCCTGCTCGAAGGCTTCTTGAACCTCGTCGGTATGTGACACCATCACGACTCGATGGATCGGCGAAATATGCTTATTCGTCTCGATCCAGGCGCTGATCGTTTCGAAGCCAATCTGTGCGACCTGCGCTGGCGGCCAGCCGAACGCACCCGCGCCCAAAGCCGGGAATGCGATCGAGTGCGCCTCATGGCGCGCGGCTAGATAGAGCGAATTGCTGAAGCAATCGGCCAGTATTTTCGGGTTGGGCTTGATCAGTGCCAGGTTCGGCGCCGCGGTGTGAATAACCCACTTCGCCGAAAGGTTCCCCGCCTTCGTCGCTACGGCAATACCGGAAGGGATCCCATCGGGGTACCGGGCCGTGCGCACTTCGCGGCAGGCGGCGAGCAGGCCGGGGCCGGCTGCCGCATGAATAGCTCCGTCAACGCCGCCGCCGCCCAACAATGAGGGATTGGCTGCGTTCACGATGGCATCAACGTTCAACGTGGTGATATCACCGCGGTATAACTGGATTTCCATGGGGTTTCCTCCAACGAAGTATCCGTATTCGATTGTGTGTCTCTCACCATACGCTCGCCTCCGCACCTGCGGAAGTGTAAAACGCGCAACTCACCGACTCCTCTCAAAAAACCGGTGCATAGTTCACAGGTAGCCGATCGATACCCACGCCGGGCGCAAATATGTGACGGCGGGTGGCCGGTGCTGCGAACGGATGAGGACCGGAGCTCCGCAAGATGCGCACGGGACAATCGCAAACTCGCTGAATATTTATGAGCGCCAATGCATAAAGCTTTGCTAGAGTGGTTTCAGCGAATTAATAAACTTTACCCGTCTCCCGGCGGGATCTGGCTGAAAGGAACGAGTCATGGCCTCGTCAACAAATGAAGGATCGCTCTGGGGCGGACGCTTCGCCGGTGGACCGGCAGAAGCAATGGCTGCCCTGAGTAAGTCAACCCACTTCGACTGGCGCTTGGCCAGCTACGACATCGCCGGTTCCCGCGCCCATGCTAAGGTGCTCAACCGCGCCGGGCTGCTGACCGAGACCGAACTGACGGAGATGATCTCCGCCCTTGACCAGCTCGAAGCGGATGTGAAGTCCGAAGCCTACGTGGCGGCAGAATCCGATGAGGACGTGCACGGTTCGCTGGAACGCGGACTGCTCGAACGCGCCGGCACGCAGCTGGGCGGCAAGCTCCGCGCGGGCCGCTCGCGCAACGACCAGATCGCCACCCTGGGCCGCATGTTCCTGCGCGACCACGCGCGCATCATCGCCTCCGGTGTCATCGACACCATCGACGCGATGGTCGAACAGGCCAAGGCGCACCCGTACGCGCCGATGCCCGGGCGCACCCACCTGCAGCACGCGCAGCCGATCCTGCTTTCGCACCTGCTGCTGGCCTATGCGTGGCCGCTGCTGCGCGACGTGCAGCGCTTCGCCGATTGGGATAAGCGCGCTGCGGTTTCCCCTTACGGTTCCGGCGCGCTGGCCGGGCAGACCTTGGGACTGGATCCGAACTTCGTCGCCAGCGAGCTGGGCTTCGACTCCGCGGTGTTCAACTCGATCGACGGCACCGCCGCACGTGACGTATTCGCCGAATTCTCCTGGATCACCGCGATGATCGGCGTGGACCTCTCCCGCGTGTCCGAAGAAGTGATCCTCTGGGCCACCAAGGAGTTCAGCTTCGTGAAGCTGCACGATGCCTTCTCCACCGGCTCCTCGATCATGCCGCAGAAGAAGAACCCGGACATCGCCGAGCTGGCCCGTGGCAAGGCCGGTCGCCTGATCGGGGACCTGACCGGGTTGCTGGCAACGCTGAAGGCGCTGCCGTTGGCCTACAACCGCGACCTGCAGGAAGACAAGGAGCCGGTGTTCGACGCCGCGGACACCCTGGAGATGCTGCTGCCGGCGATGGCCGGCATGATGGGCACACTGACCTTCAACACCGAGCGCATGGCGCAGCTTGCGCCACAGGGCTTCGCGCTGGCCACCGACATCGCTGAATGGCTGGTCCGCCAGGGCGTGCCGTTCCGCGATGCGCACGAGCTCTCCGGCAGCGCCGTGCAGCTGGCCGAGTCGCGCGGCGTGGAGCTGTGGGACCTGACCGACGAAGAATATGCGGGCATCTCCGAGCACTTGTCCCCGGCGGTGCGCGAGGTGCTCTCCACCGAGGGCTCGCTGAACGCGCGCAACGGGCAGGGCGGCACCGCGCCGAGCGCCGTCGCGGCGCAGCTAGCCGAATTCGAGCGCCAGCTCGACGAGATCCGCGCCTGGGTCAAGGGCTAAGCACAAACCTTCGTTCCGCAACCGATGGCGGCGCAATAGCTTCGAAATGCCGCGAAGCTATTGCGCCGCCGTAGGCATTTAACGAGCTGGCTACTTCTGCGCGGATATGCCCGCGCGCTAGAGTGTGTGCCATGACATCTGAACTTCCGCCGGAACAACTCCTTGAGCAGGTCACCACCGCCTTAGACGAACTGGCCACGCAGCTGGCGAAGTTGCCCGACGAGGCCTACGCCAAGCCCAGCTCGCTGCCCGGTTGGAGCACCGCGCAACTAGTCGCGCACCTGCATTCGCTGGCGCAGGCTGCCCGGCGGCAATTCGAGAACGCCGGGGCCGCGCACTTGCCGCCGATGTACGACGGGGGACAGGTCGGGCGGATCGAAGCGATCAATATGGTCGCGTTGCTGCGACCGGAAAAGCTGCGCGAACTGGTGGCCGAATCCCTCGCGCAGCTGCGCGTGGTGCTGGCCGGTTGCGAAGCCAAATGGGAGCAGCCGGTGGGCTATCGGCCCGCGGCGCAGGTCGCGGACATGGTCTATGCGGTGTGGCGCGAAATGCTGATACACGCCACCGATCTGGACGAATTCGTGCGCCCGGCCGCCAGCTGGCCGCAAGAGTTTTCCGATCACCTGCTGCGCGCGCTGGCCGCCCGGGTGCGGGCAGGTGACCGCGTCGTGGTGCAACCCCATGGACGGCAGCGCCAGGTGCTCGGCAACGGCCAGCGGTCCTGGGTATTGGAGGGAACCGACTACGATCTGGCCGCCTGGTTCGCCGGCCGCCCGGTCAGCGGGGTGGTACGCGCCACCAAGGCCGCCGATTCGGCCGAATTCCCCACACTGCTGCCTTGGCCGAGCGATACCCTGATGCAGCGCTGATTCCGCGCGATTCCGCGCCCGGACCGCTGCCGCGCTAGGCAATGGGCGACCGGGCGGCGCAGCAGCAGCGAGCCCGGGTGCCTCCGTTCCGCCGATGGCACAATCGTCCAGGTACCCAGCGGGGTCACGCACGCACTAAAATATTACGCGTGACTAATAACGAGAGCATTTGCGAACTGCTGGATCGACTGTGCGCGGTGGTCCCCGACTACCCGCAGCCCGGTATCTCCTTTAAGGACCTCACCCCGGTGTTTGCCGATCCTGTGGGCTTGCGCCGCCTGGTCGACGAGTTGATCGCGCCCTTCGCCGGGACCTTCGACATCGTCGCCGGGCTGGAAGCGCGCGGCTTCGTGCTCGCCGCGGCCGCGGCCTACGCCTCGGGGACCGGGATGCTGACCATCCGCAAGGCCGGAAAGCTGCCGCGCGAGGTCTACCGCGATGACTACACCCTGGAATACGGCAGCGCCGCGCTGGAGTTGCACAAGGATGAGATCGCCCCCGGCACCCGGGTGCTGGTGCTCGACGATGTGCTCGCCACCGGCGGGACCGTGGGCTCCTCGGTGCGGCTGATCGAACGCGCCGGAGGCATCGTCGCCGGCGTCGGGGTGATCTTGGAACTTGAAGCCTTGGGCGGACGCAAGAACCTGGACGGGCACCGGGTGCTGTCGCTGCAAACGGTTTAACCGCCGCGCCACGGCGTGGTGCGGCGCGAAGATGACGTGGTGGCTTCGCGGGATTAACCCGTAGGGTCACTACGCGCGTAAGATTGTCTGTCCTGTAAGTTAGCGCGAGGGGAACCAAGATTGACCGGTACGATCGAGCGGGATCTGCTCGCTGAAAGCCAGTACGTCGCACGCCTGTATGACAGGCTCGATGAGTTGCGCGCGGAAAAGGTGGAGCAGCTTGCGCGCACTCGCGCCACCGGTGCGGTGGGTACCTTCCAGAACCAATCCGAACGCGATTCATTCGCCAGCCTCTACGAGGACCGCATCGCCCAGTTGGACGCGGTGCAGGATCGCTTGGTCTTCGGCCGGCTGGACATGGCCGACCACGGCGAGGGCATCGAACCGCGCTATATCGGCCGCATCGGGCTGTCCGACGAGGAGCTCAATCGGCTGATGATCGACTGGCGCGCCTCCGAAGCCGCCCCGTTCTACCAGGCCACCGCGTTGAACCCGCGCGGCGTGCGGCGCCGCCGCCACCTGATGCTCAAGGGCCGTACGGTGGCGGGGATCGAAGACGACGTGCTCGATGAAACCTGGCTCGACGAGGGCCACACCCACCACGGTGAAGGTGCCCTGATGGCCGCGCTACGCGAAAAGCGCACCGGCCGGATGGGCGATATCGTCGGCACCATCCAGGCAGAGCAGGATGCGATCATCCGTGCGGAACTACCCGGCGCCGTGGTCGTGCAGGGCGGACCGGGCACCGGCAAAACCGCCGTTGCGCTGCACCGTGCGGCCTTCCTGCTCTACGAATACCGGGAACGGCTGAAGAATGCCGGCGTGCTGATCGTCGGCCCGTCCAACTCCTTCATGCGCTATATCGAACGCGTGCTCCCGTCGCTGGGTGAAACCGGTGTGGTCATGTCCTCGGTGGGCGAGCTGTACCACGGGGTGGCGGCCGGACCGGAAACCAACCGGACCGTGGCGAAGGTCAAGGGCCGGCTGTCGATGGCCAAGGTGATCGCCGCCGCGGTGCGCAACCGCCAACGGCTGCTCGCCGAGGACCGCACGGTGGTGGTCGAAGGCACCCGGCTGACGCTGACCCGGGGCATGGTGCGCAACGCCCGCGAACGCGCCCGGCACAGCCACAAGCCCTATAACGAGGCCCGCGAAACCTTCACCAAGGTGATCGTCGGGGACCTGGCCGAGCAGCTGCTGCGCAAACTGGAAGAATCTGCGGGGCAGCCCAGCGCCGCGGACCGCTCCTACCTGCCCCAGGAGGTGCGCGAATCCTGGGATGTGCGCGTGGCAATCAACCTGTGCTGGATGCCGCTGAGCCCGCAGGGCCTGCTCGAAGAGCTCTACGCCAAGCCGCACCTGCTGGAGGCGGCCGCCCCGCGCTTGTCGCAGTCCGACCGCGACGCGCTGTTCCGCCCGGCGGGCTCGGCCTTCACCGAGGCCGATGTGCCGCTGCTCGACGAGGCTGCCGAATTGCTCGGCGAGTTCGTCAACCCGCAGGACGCTCCCGATACCTCGCAGTACGAGCGGGATGTGGAAAACGCGAAAATGGCGCTGAATAACATGGACACGATGCTCGCCAACGCGGGGATCGACGGGGTGGTCACCGCGGAGCAGGTCGCAGCGGTCAACCAGGAAACCGCCGCCTCGCAGAGTGCTGCGGAACGTGCGGTGGCCGATCGCACCTGGGCCTACGGGCATATCGTGGTCGATGAGGCGCAGGAACTTTCGCCGATGCAGTGGCGCCTGCTGGTTCGCCGCTGCCCGATGAAGTCCTTCACCATCGTCGGGGATATCGCGCAGACCTCCGCCGCCTCGGGCGCCAATAGCTGGGCGCAGGCACTGGAACCCTTCCTGGGCAAGCGCTACAACCTCGAAGAGCTCACGGTAAACTACCGCACCCCGGCGCAGATCGCCGATGCGGCAGTTCACGTGGCCCAAGCCGCGGGGCTGCGCATCACCACGCCGCGCGCGGTGCGCGAAGGAGACTGGCCGCCGGTGCTCACCTATGCGCCGCAGGGCCGGCTGATCGAGCAACTCATCACGCAGCTTCCCGAAGAGCTGGACTACGCGGCCGGGGGCCTGCAGGCGATCATCGTCCCGCAGGAATTGCTGGCCGCCGCGCGCGCTGCGGTCACCAAGGTCTACGGCGAGCGTGTTGGCACCGGATCCGGCGGAATGGTCCAGGACATCGTGGTGATTACCGCACGCGAATCCAAGGGATTGGAATTCGACGGAGTGATCATCGTGGAACCTGCGCAGCTGATCGCGGACGTCGACGGGGGAGTGGGCGATCTGTACGTCGCGATGACCCGCACCACCCAGCGCTTGCACGTGATTCACACCGCGCCGCTGCCCGCGGGGCTCACCGAGCAGTAGTAGTTCATCCCAAGACAACCCGGAATCCCCGGGTGTGAGAACGGGAACAAACTAGGACTGGCCGACGGGATTTTGCTAATGTGGAGACTGTGTCTGACTTAAAGCAAAATCCCGTCATTGCGGGACAGAGTAATGATCCCTCCTTCGAGAATATCTGGCAGGAACTAAAGTGGCGCGGGCTGGTGCACGTGTCCACCGATGAGGCCGAGCTAGAACGCGTGCTGTCCGAAGAGAGCATCACTTACTATTGCGGGTTCGATCCGACCGCACCTTCCCTTCACTTGGGCAACCTCGTGCAGTTGCTGAATATGCGCCGCCTGCAGTTGGCCGGGCACAAGCCGCTGGCCCTGGTCGGCGGGTCCACCGGCCTGATCGGCGACCCGCGGCAGACCGCCGAGCGCACCTTGAACACCAGAGAAACCGTCACCGAGTGGGTTACCCGCTTGCAGGGGCAGGTGTCCCGCTTCCTTTCTGCCGAGGGGGAGAACGCGGTCCGCTTGGTCAACAACCTGGACTGGACCCAACAGCTCTCCGCCTTGGACTTCCTGCGCGACGTGGGCAAGTACTTCCGTGTTGGCACGATGATCAAGAAGGAAATCGTTTCCGCCCGGCTGAACTCCGAGGAGGGCATCAGCTACACCGAGTTCTCCTACCAGGTGCTGCAGGGCTACGACTTCCTTGAGCTGAACCGTCAGTACGGTTGCACCCTGCAGACCGGTGGCTCGGATCAGTGGGGAAACCTCACCAGCGGAACCGACCTGATCCGCAAGGTTGAGGGCAAGTCGGCTCACGCCTACGGCACCCCGCTGATTACCAATTCCGATGGCACCAAGTTCGGCAAGTCCGAAGGAAACGCGATCTGGCTGGACGCGGAGATGTGCAGCCCATACACCCTCTACCAGTTCTGGCTGAATACCGCCGACGCGGATGTGATCAACCGTTTGAAGGTCTTCACCTTCCTGACCCGACAGCAGATCGAGGCCCTCGCGATCGAGGTCGCCGAGCGTCCGTTCAAACGCCAGGCCCAGCGCGAGCTCGCATGGCTTGTCACCTCGCTGGTTCACGGTGAAGAGGCCACTAACAAGGTCATCGCGGCTTCGGCGGCGGTCTTCGGCAATGGTGATCTGAGCGAGATCGATCTGCTAACTCTGGAATCGGTGCTCGCCGAGTTGCCGTCGGCGAAGGTTACAGCCGATGAGCTCGGTATTCTGAACGTGCTGCACGCTTCGGGTTTGAGCGAAAGCCAGTCTGCGGCTCGTCGTACCGTGAACGAAGGTGGCGCCTACGTGAATAACGAGAAAGTCGCCGGTATCGATACGGTGCTAACCGCAGAGAACTTCCTGCATGGCCGCTACGCCATCGTGCGCCGCGGCAAGAAGAACATGGCAGTCGTGGAGCTTTCGGCCTAGGTAAGTAGCCAGCTTCAATCAGCGACAAACACGAAACCGCCAGAAATGTCTGTGAACCACGACACTTTTCTGGCGGTTTTGTTGTACCCTTATCACTAAACCACTAGTCAGCCGGTGTTTAGGGACGATTTATTGGATAGTTCGCCGATTTGCGCGATACGTAGAAGCCCTGTATAGTTTTTCTCTGTTGCCGGAACGGAAACAACGTGGAATACACGTAGAATTCATCCGGCGGCAAAGAGCTTTTCACAAGGCGTTTCGACTGGTTTTGACCGGTTCACGAAACATGCTAGAGTTGTAAAGTTGCTCCGGAGCGAAGCAGCCGCCGATTGCGGTGGTTGTGGTGTCGAGAGTGTTTGTTGTTTGAGAACTCAATAGTGTGCCAAGTTTATTGATACCGAATTATTTTTAATTTGGTGGATATATAA
>NZ_PCPW01000021.1:0-34139 GCF_002979835.1 Arthrobacter sp. MYb221
CCGACTGAGCCGACGGAACCTACGACTCCGACGGAACCTACGACTCCGACTGAGCCGACGGAACCTACGACTCCGACGGAACCTACGACTCCGACTGAGCCGACGGAACCTACGACTCCGACTGAGGAACCCTCGGTTTCCTTGGGTGACTACGTTTGGGTGGATAAGAACCGCGACGGAATTCAGGATAAGGACGAAGACCCACTTGAGGGTGTGGTTCTGAAGCTGATTGGCCCGGATGGCAAGGAAGTTGTTGATATCAACGGCAACCCTGTCGGCCCGGTAAGCACAGATGAGAACGGTTACTACATCTTCAAGGACCTGCCGGTTCTGAAGGATGGTGAGTCGTACACGGTTGTTATTGATCGGGAAGAATCCGCTGATGTCTTGGACGGCTACCTGCCGACTAAGGAAAACGGTACCGACCGGGAGAAGGACTCTTCTACTTGGGAAGCCAAGTCTGAAGGACTGAACGAAGATGGGGATCACGACGGAACCCTCGACTTCGGTTTCTATCTAGAAGATGAACTTGAGCCGTCTCCGACGGAACCGACCGAGCCGTCTCCGACGGAACCGACCGAGCCGTCTCCGACGGAACCGACCGAGCCATCTCCGAGCGAATCGACTCCAACGGATCCAGCTGAGGAACCTTCGGAAGATCCAACCGATTCGCCAGAGAAGAGCGAAGATCCTTCACAGGATCCAACGCCGACCGAGATGTCTGAGCAGCCTTCAGCTTCTGAATCTGTTGACGGTTCTGAAGAACCACAGCAGACACAGGAGCCAAGGAACGATGACAATCTGGCCGACACTGGTATCAAGACCATGTCGTTGCTAGTTCTTGGTCTGCTCCTGGCAGCAGCCGGTGTAGTTTTGGCCCGCCGTACTCGCGGACGCCACAGCTAATTAGCGGTTGAGGTAACAAAAAGGGTAGTGCCCGGGTATACCTTGGGGGTCGGGCGCTACCCTTTTTGCTATGAGTACGGATGCTGGTATTCCGAGCATCGCATCTCCTGGCGAAGCTAATCGGTTTTTGTCCTATGACAAAGTTTCATGTCACATGGACGCCCACACAGTTCTGCAAAGGGAGAGAATTTCTACAAGGATCGATTCAGCCGCAGCCGGCTCCGGGTCCGTGCCACAAGCACAGCACCGGCTATGGAAATGGCCAGAACGAGTGACCATCATAGGAAGCTAGGAGAAATGGTTGACGACAGCATGATGGCGTAGGTTTGCTGTGCCGTGGTCACGTCGAGCCGGTGCCCCTCACCAATAGGTGATGAGTGTTGCTTCCGGTGGGACGCAAGACACGAGGGGTAAGCAGTCGCCGAGATCCTGGCGCAACGCCTCGGCTTCAATATGCAGTACGGCCAGGATCTATCCGGTTTCGCAGTACAAGGCTTCGTTCAAGACAGTCATGGCCAAAACGCCGCTGGGGACTCGCTTTCCTTAGCGTGTGAAGGAGTCGGCATCGACAATTCTCGAGTGTGATTTAAGGACACTCTGGTTTCCTTCGCCAGCTGAGGGAAGCGTCTTTCCCTAGAGGTGTCCGACGTCTTCAGCTAGGGTTTTTCATTCCTTCCACGGAAGATCAACGAATCTTCGCCACGCGTCGGTTTCTGGACGTGACCCAACATTTCTCCAGCCAGATCAGCGAACGATCTTCACCCCGCCATCGGGCCCGGGGAGGAAGCGCGATTCATACGATCTTTCGCCTTTTCGCAAGTCAGGTAGGAAATGAGCGCAAGAGGAATTGTACCGGAAGATCTCGTTCCGGCCCGCCGCGGAAGTGTACGCTAAAGTACGATGCCGTGGTCCCACGCCGGAAATCAGGTCCCAGCCTGTCCCGAAAGATCACAAGTCAGGAGAGAGAATTAGGATATGGATCTTTTCACGCAGTCAAGGCCTTCCGCTGAGGACCCTGTTGCTGCGATTCTATGGGACCGGATCGCCCCGAGTCTCGATCCGAAGATACACCTGTTGCTGCTCAATGCACCCCAGGGTTCGAATCGGCACCGGGTGGCTCTACGATGGCTTGATGGTCAAGGAGAGCTGATCGATGAGAGTACTCCACCCGAGGAGCTCTTCGACAAGATTGCCGAGCGACAGATGCGTGCACCCGACGCACGGATAGCAGTCATTCTTCCCGCTGGCTCGATCGCCGCCGATATAACGCGCCATATCGGTGGCCACGTTGTTGACTTCAGAGATCTGTTCCTGAGCGCTTCAGATATATCCAAGTTGGCCGGAGCGGGTTTCACTGACGCGGAGAGGCTACGGCAACTGACCGGTGGATGGCCCGGTTGTGTGCGTAGTCTTCTGGCGGACTCTTCCAATCAAGATGCCGCGGTCAATGCGCTGCGTCGTGCAGCTTTGCCGTGGATTGAAGCTCTTGATCCTGAAGGCATCTTGAGGGAGTGCGCGTTCCTTCCTGAACTTACTGAAGAACTCATGGTGGCTTTCTACGGCGATCGCTATCCAAACCCCCCAGGGATCTCGGCCCTCAGACGCGCGGCCATGGCACAATGCTCCCCGTCCGGGGGCTGGATCATGCCTGAATTGCTTCGGCAGGTGCTTGTTGAGGACTGTGAGTGGCGGGAGCCCCAGCGTGCGCAGTGGCTCCACGAGCATGCCGTTGAGGCCATGCATGCCGCCGGGCGTACCCGCGAGGCCGTCCGTTCAGCACTAGGTAAGCGTTCGTGGCGGGCTCTGTCCACAGTCCTCGTCGAAGGCTGGGTGGACATTTTTACCACTGAGCCGCGCCTCCTGTTCGAGGCAGGCGCCCGATTGCCTCGATGGGCTACTAGCCGGTCACAAATCTATGGTCCTGCGATGAAAATCGCTGCCGCGGCCGCTAAAGACCGGATGGTCGTCCCCTTTCCCACCACGGAACCTGACTACATGACGGACTACACTGCCCAGTTGCTACGCGAGCACACCATCGAGCTCTATAGGCAACCGAAACCAGAGGCTATCTTCGCGGGTCTGATTGAATTGGGAATACTGCGCTTCCACGGCCACTATGGACCGGAGGGGACAGATGCTGCGTGCAGACTGCGTCGTGCGGTCCAGCAGGCGACAGCTGCTGGCAACGTTCGACCAGCGTTGGCAGCCATGGCCGAACTGCATGCCGGAATATCGTTGGATATCGCCAACGAACGACCGTCGGCGACAGCCGCTTATGAATCAGCCTGGTCTCTGGCTGAGGTTGCGGGCAACCATTTCATTGCCGCGGACGTAGCATCCAAATTGTCGCTGGTTTATGCTCAGGAAGGCAATACCCGCGCTGCTCGGCGCTGGCTCATGAGCTTCCATGATCACCATTCCAAGGTTCGTTGGGGTTCGGCAATGGTTGGTCGGGCAGCAGGGCTTGCTGAAGCATTCGTGGCCTTCGCCGAGTTGGATATCGAAACTTTGGGTTCAATACTGGGGCAACTGCCTGCCGAGCCTGACAACGATGAGTTCTGGGCGGTGCACGCGCTGCTGCTTGCCATGCATGCGGCAGTGACCGGTCAGGCAGAGGCCGCGCACCGGATGTTGGAGGAACTTGTGCTGGGCCGTCCCCACGCAGCCAGTTCGCCGATGGCCAGCAGAGCTTTGCACCACGCCGCAGCAATTCTGGGCGTTGAAGGCGGCTTCATAGCATTGAACCGTCAAGCTGGGTCCGCAGCACCCGCTTATCCGCCAGAATTTGTTGTCACCCGTGCGCTGCATCGACTGTATTGCGGGGACCGCAACGGAGCTCTTGCTGTTCTGTCGAGAGCGCCGATCGTAGTGACTGGAGCCCGGTACGACAATCTGATCCGAAATACGCGGCTCGCAGCACGCTACATGGGCGTGCTGCCGGAAGGGATCCTGGCGGACATCGCAAAACGGCATGCAGTGGACGGTGAGCTGAGTGATTTGGTCCCGGTCTGGATGAACGGGAACACGTTGGAGTTGGAAGAGTTGCTGCAACTTACTGCTGAGCAGCTGGGCAGACTGAAGATTTTCATGCCACCCTCCAGTATCGAAATCAGGCCTACTCTGACTGAACGCGAACTCAGTGTACTGGCAGGGCTGCGCGCGGACCATTCACGCAGTCGAATCGCAGAACAGCTTTTTGTCTCGCCTAACACGGTCAAATCCCAGATCAGCTCCCTATACCGCAAACTGGATGTCAACTCGAAGGCGGAAGCGCTAAAAGTTGCCCGTCATTGGGGGTACTAATCAGCGTTATGCGGTTATTGGACAAGCATAATCGCGGATACCTGGGGCAGGTTTACGTCGGGTCAGGCTCATTGCTAATTGACGTTGTACTGCCTGAACACTGCTAGTTTCCGCATCCAGGATCTCGGAAGACACACCATCGACACAGCATCGATTCGAGCGGAATCCTTGAACAGGGCTCTTGGTTCCTTGCGCATAGCATGCATTGACAATATCCATCTTCGCAGAGCGGACTGCGAGCCTTACTTACGCTTCGGGCTCACCACGCTAAAAATTGAAGCGCCGCGAAAGCTCAAAATAGCAGGTTAAACCTCGTTGGCCGGCACCGCCAAAGCGGTGCCGGCCAACGCGGTTCTCGTTTTCCAGGATCGCGGTTAGGCGAAGGCCGAGATGCCGGTGATGTTGCGGCCCATCAGCAGCGCCTGCACGGTTTCGGTGCCTTCGTAGGTGTGGATGGCCTCGATGTCGGCAAAGTGGCGGGCCACGCGGTTGCTGGTCAGGATGCCGTTGCCGCCGAGCAGGTCGCGTGCATTCGACGCGATCTGGCGCGCGGTACGCGTGGCGGTGTACTTGGCCAGCGAGGCCTGCGGACCGGTCAGTTCGCCGCGGGCTTCGCGTTTCGCGGACTGCACGGCGAGCAATTGGATGGTCGCCAGTTCGGACTGCATCCGAGCCAGGCGTTCCTGCACGATCTGGCTAGCTGCCAGGGGGCGGCCGAACTGGATGCGCTGCTTGGCGTAGAGCACCGCGGATTCGTAGCATGCGGTGGCATGGCCCACGGCCGACCAGGCGACCCCCAGCCGGGTGGCGAACAGCACCCGTGCGGTGTCCTTGAAGCTGTGCGAATCCTCAAGCACCTCCGCGTCGGCCACGAAGACGTTTTCCAAGCGGATATGCGCCTGCCAGATGGCGCGCAGCGAGAGCTTGTGCTTGATGGTCGTCGCGCTGTACCCGGCGGAATCCTGATCGACCAGGAAGCCGCGGACGTTGCCCTCGTCGTCGCGAGCCCAGAGAACGGTGATGCCGCCAATGGAGCCGTTGCCGATCCACTTCTTTTCACCGTTGAGCACATAGCCGCCCGCAACCCGATGCGCGCGGGTTTCCAGACCAACCGAGTCCGAGCCGTGGGTTGGCTCGGTCAGCGCGAAGGAGCCGGCAAGCTCCCCGGCGAGCATCGGCAGGCCGTACTTGGCTTTCTGCTCCGGGCTGCCGCAGTACATGATCGAGCGCAGCGCCAGCCCGCCCTGGACGCCCACGATGGTGGCCACCGAGCCATCCCCACGGGCCATTTCCATATTGATCAGTCCGGCGGCCATGGGGCTCATGGCAGGCAGCCCGTCCACGTCCAGGCCATCACGCAGAAGGCCGTAGTCGCCGAGCTTCTTGATCAGATGCACCGGGTAGTCTGCCTTGTCCCAGTATTCGTGAATATCGTCCTTGACCTCTTCGAGGATGAACTTGCGGGCCCTGGCGCGCCAGTCGGCGTCGGCCGGATCGACCTCGGCCAGCACGCCGGTGGGGTCGATATCTACCCCGTCTGCCCAGAGGTCGTACTCGGGCTCCACAACACCGGCGGGAAACTCGAATTCGGTGTGCTGCTGGGTCATTTGGGGGCGCTCCTTTGCGGAAGGTCAAAAACTATTCTTCAACCAGCCTAATGGAACGCAGTGTCATGTCAAGAAACTAGGTGTCATTTTTTGTGTTCACGCAGGGCTTTTGCCACCGCATCGAGCACGGTCTGCTCATCGCTGCCTTCGTCGAGCACCGAGACCACCACCCGTGGCGACCTGGCCGAGGATTTCGGAGCATTGCTCGGATCCAGCAAGTCGACGAATCGGTCCAGGAATAAACGCACATCCCTGGCCAAGCGCTCCCTGTCGGTGGCCGAAGGGTCGCGCAGCCACAACCGCAGGTGGTCATTGTGGATGGCGACTAACCCTGCGCTGATGCCTAGGCAGAGAGCACGATGCGGCGCACTGGCGGCAAGCTCCCGGGCGGACAGGAAGTCGTAGAAGGCCCGCTCGTAGCGATGGGTGGAAACTAGTTCGCGTTCCCGCAGCGAGGGCACCGAAGACAGCAGGCGGTGACGCAGCTGCGCCGCCTCGGGATTCATGGTGTACTGGTCGAAGACCACATGCGCCGCATCGATCAGGGTCTGGGTTGCGCTGACCGAAGAAGCCGCAAGGGTCGTTTTGACGTGGGTGATGATCATTTCCTGATCCGCGAACACCATGTTTTCCTTGGAGCCGAAACGGCGGAAGAACGTGGAGCGCGACATTCCGGCGGTCGCCGCGAGCTCGTCGACACTTGTTGTGTCGAACCCTTGGGTGATGAGGAGGTCCAGGGCTGCTGAAGGTACGGCGGATGAAGAGATCATGATTCTTGAATTTAGCATGTTTCCACTTTTCAGCTCCGGCTCACGGGACTAAATGATTGTGATCATTCCCCGGGGTGACTACGCTGAGGTTCAAGGCCACTCATTTCAGGAGTGTGGCCGCAAAACAACTTGGAAGAGAAGTGAGGGCCCATGGGAATCTCTATCGCAAACGCCGCTCTACGTTTGGTCAGTGGCGCATTCATTCTCAACAGCGGAATCAACAAACTGCGCATCGATGAGGCCAGCGCCGCCGGACTGCAGCAGCTGGCCTCCAACGGCATTCCTCAGCTGGGCGAGTTGGAGCCCGCAGCATTCGGCAAGGCGGTCTCGGTATCCGAAATCGCGCTGGGCAGCGCCTTGCTGTTGCCCATCATTCCCTCGCGCCTGGCCGGCATGGGTCTCGGGGCCTTCTCGGGTGTCCTGCTGTCTTCCTACCTGCGTACTCCGGGAATGACCGAATCCGATGGCATTCGCCCAACGAGCGACGGTACGGCCCTGGCGAAGGATGTCTGGCTTGCCGGCATCGCCGTGGCCTTGATCTTTGGCCGCCGTGCAGTCAAGCAGGCCAAGAAAAAGAAGTAGTACTCTCAAGCTATTGAGCAGAGCATTGGGTTCGACGTAAGTTTGACTTAGGGCTGCAGGTTTTCAGTAGTCACTATCAAGTTTCTAACTAAGAGGAGAACCCATGGGTTTCTTGGATAACGCAAAAAAGAAGCTGGGCGAAGCAGTCGAAAACGTCAAGGAATTTGCTGGTGATGCATCCGAGAACGTCAAGGAATTCGCTGGTGATGCATCCGAAAACGTCAAAGAGTTTGCTACCGACGCCACGGAGAATGTGAAGGACTTCGCTGCCGACGCGCAGGAAAAGATTGGCGAGACGGTCGAGAAGGCCAAGGGCGAGGATAAGCCGGACCAGTCCGCATAAGTTTCCTCAGGACCTGAAACAGGTGTGGCTCCGCGTAAAAAACGCGGAGCCACACCTGTTTTTATTGCCTTGAATGGCTAGGTTACCGGCTTCTTTTCTGCGGAATTCAAGAACACAACGACCAAGACCGCGGCAATGGCCACCAGGCCGGGCAGCATGAGGGCCTGGCCCAAGCCCACCGCGGTGGCCTCGCCTATCGCTTCGGTGCCCTGGGCCCGGACCTGGAGGATCTGTGCGGAAACGCGCGATTCCATCATGACGGCGATCAACGCCGAACCGAGCACCGAGCCAATCTGCCGGGTCGTATTGTAAATACCCGAACCGGCGCCGGCATCGCGCGGAGTCAGATCCTTCGTCGCGGCCAGCGAAAGCGAGGGCCAGATCATCGCGGAGCCAAGGCCCTGCACGGTGGAAGGGATCAGCAAAGTCCACAGCGGTGTGTCGGCATGCATCATGAAGGCGTACACCACCGTCGCTCCACCGAGCAGCGCAAAACCGGGAACCGCAAGGGTGCGCGGATTGAACCTATTAACCGTCTTGCCCAACACCGGTGCGGCAAAGATCGCCACAATGGCCATCGGCGAGATCATCAAAGCCGACTGCGTGGGGGTCAAGCCACGCACATTTTGCAAGAAGAACACCATCGGCAGGCTCATGGTCGCGATGCTCAAGCCCATGCAGCTAATCGCGAGGTTCGCCAACGAGAAATTACGAACGGCGAAGAGGCGCAACGGAACCAGGGGTTCCTTGGCCGTTTTCGATTGCCACCAGATGAAGACGCCAAAGAGGACTATGCCCAGACCAATCAGATGCCACGAGGATAGCGGGCCGATAAACGGTTCCCAATTCGTCGCCTCGCCCTCCTGAATGCCAAAGACCAGCGCGAACATGGCAACCGCCGAAAGCAGCACTCCGACCAAATCGAAGGAGTGCGCCTGCGGTGCCAGGCGGGGCACGTATTTCAGCAGCATGATGAAGCTCAGGATCGCAATGGGCAGGTTGATGAAGAAGATCCATTCCCAGCCGATGGAATCCACCAGCAGCCCGCCGGCAATGGGGCCGACCAAGGTGGCGATACCTGCCACCGCGCCCCATAGGCCCATCGCAGCTCCGCGGTGCTGGTAGGGGAAGAGCCTGGTAATCAGCGTCATTGCCTGGGGTGAGATCAGTGCCGCACCCAAGCCCTGAACCGCTCGGGCAAAAGTCAGCGAGGCCAATGAGGTTGACAGTCCGCACCAGAGGGAGGCGAGCGCGAAAATCAGCAACCCGATCAGGTAGATATTACGCGGACCAAATCGGTCACCCAGGCGGCCGGTGATCAGCAGCGGCACCGCGAAGGTGAGCAGATAGGCACTGTTGATCCACAAGATCCCCGAGATGTCTGCATCCAGGGATTCCATGATCGCGGGCATGGCCGTGGACACGATGGTGGTGTCCAGCAGGATCATGAAAAAACCGATGACCAGAGCCCAGAGGGCATTCCACGCGGTTTTTCGATCAAAGTCCGATTCGGGGCTCACAATTTTTGGCACTGACCAAGAATAATGCTTGCATGGTGAAACTAAAATAGCTGGGTGGGCTTGGCGCCGGAATCAGTCGAAGCTCACAGTGCCGTCGATACGGGTGGCCACATCGCCACTGACCCAAACTCCATATTCGGTCGCCTCGATATGCAAGATGGCTTCACGGCCCACACGCGTTCCCTGGCGTACCGTGTAGCGCTGCGGGGCAAGGCCGGATTTAGTCAGCCACACGCCAAATCCGGCATTGAGCGAACCGGTCGCAGGGTCCTCTTGTATGGCTTCGCCCGGAACGAAGGCCCGGACCTCGAAGTCTGCCGGAGGCTGCAGCACTACCGAGCCGAAGCGCTCCTCCGAACGCGTCTGATCGGAGTAGTCCAGGGGACGTAATTCTTCGCGGGTTCCGGAGATCCGCGGCAGCACGGTGGCGTGAGGCTGCCAGACACCCTGAGTCACGCTTGACGCGGTGTACGGGCCAATGACTCCGAGCTCCAAGCCGTCCAGGGCCGCGTAGTCCGGTTCGATCCCCAGCACCAGGTCGGCGTCGCGCAGCACCAGCCCTGCATGGTGCGGGCCGTTGACCAGCCACTGGTGCGCGATGACGTCTTCTGCGTTGATCCCTAGCCCGGAGATCGCCCACTGCAGCACGTCGGCTTCCAGCGGTCCGCTGCGAGTCAGCGGGGGAGCGAGAAAGGCGAGGCGGCGTGCGTGGTTCTCGCCGGCCTCGCGTTCGATCCGAACCTGGATCAGCCCTGCATCGCATTGCTGAATCAGATGCCCGTTCGGGCTGGCCTCACCGCCCGCCTCGATCCAGGCGTGCGCGGCTCCAAGAGTTGGGTGCCCGGCAAAGGGCAGTTCGGTGGTCGGGGTGAAAATGCGTATCGCATAGTCGGCTTCGGCGTTGCTGGGGGTAACGAAGAAGACGGTCTCGGAAAGGTTCAGCCACTGGGCAAAGCGCTGCATCTGCTCGGAGTCCAAATGATCTGCCTCAAAGACAACGCCGAGCCCATTGCCATTGAAGGCAGTGGGGGCAAAAACGTCAACCTGCTGATAAGCAAATGTGCGATACATATAAGCATCGTGGCACATTATTCAGCAGGTTGACACGGTGTTACGCGGTTGCACCCGTCATGACGGCAGGCTCATAGCGCGAGCACAGGTTAGTACCAATAGTGAGCTACATCGATCACCAATCGCGATCCCTGATCAGGGCCGGAGAGGACGAAGACCCGCATGGGCAGCCTTGCCCGCGTGGACATTCCGACCTTGGTTTGGCCTTCAAAACTTCCCAGCCAAACTTGCTGGCGGAAGGTCTGATAGTTCAGCGTCTTGACGGTAGCGCCCGGGTTGTAGCTCGGGCTGGCGCCGGCCTTCAGCAGAATTTCTAGTCGAGCCCCGCCTGTGGTGCTCACTTCCTCACCCGATCCAATACCGGTGAGTTCGCTGACGTATTTCACCGAGTAGCCGGCCGGGTTGCCGTTCAGGTCCAGGACCATCCGGTCAAAGCAGGTGTGGCGTCCGGTACGGATATTCGTCATTGACGACGTAGTTGAGCTGGTTGAGGTTTTGGCTAGAGAACCCCAATATACGGTTTCGCAAGCGGTCGCTGGGCTAGCGGCCGGGGCGGCTGCCGCCACGGGAGCCACCGAGAGCATCGTTGCTGCAGTGAGCGCTGTGAGTAATCCGAGTTTGGTGCGGCGCATGTGAACCACCGGCTTTCTATCGATTGCGCCCTGGAGCCCGGTTCGAGCCCTTGAGACTACTAAAACCCCGTCGCCAACGCGGTGCAATAGCCCGAAGCCAACTGGAATTCATCTGGTGCGCTTCTGTAATACGTCTGGGCTCTTCGGGGTTTACTCAAGGTGTCGCACAGCCGTCGGCTAGGGACTTGTGACATGCTTTAAGGATGTTGCCAAGCCCATCCGCACCAATCGATGACACTGTCGACGAAGTTATTGAAGTTTCCCGCTTCCTACCCGAATCGTTGCAATTTCTGGTGGTTATCGCCGTTGGATTAACCATTGCCGCGATCCTCGCCTTCGTGATCAGCGGGCTGACCCACCGCATTTTCCAACGCACCGGGCTCGGGGAGATCAACGTCAAGGGCGCGCGGATTCCGATATTCGGCACCTTCGCCTCGATCATCCTCAAAACCTCGATCCTTGCCTTCCAGCGGGAAGCCGCTGGCTACAAGTTCTGGCAGTTTGCGCTGCTGATCTGCCTGGTCTTCTTCCTCACCTGGCTGATTATCGTGCTGGTGAAGATCGTCGAAGAAGTGGTGCTGGCAAGAATACGAAGCCGCTTCGGCCCGGGCCGCCGGCTGGCCAAGGTGCAGACCCAGGTGGGACTGCTGCGCCGCGTGCTGATAGCGGTCTTGTGCATCATCGCGGTAGCCGCCGTGCTGCTGACAATCGAGCAGGTCAGGGCGTTGGGTGCAGGTATTCTTGCCTCAGCCGGCCTGGCCTCGGTAGTTGTTGGCCTGGCCGTGCAGTCCTCGCTGGCCAACGTGTTCGCCGGGCTGCAGATTGCCTTTACCGATTCGGTTCGCGTGGATGACATCGTGGTGGTGGAAGCCGAACGCGGCACGGTAGAGGAAATCACGCTGACCTATGTGGTGGTGCTCCTGATCGACGGTCGCCGCATGATCCTGCCCTCGACCTACTTCACCACCACGCCATTTGAGAACTGGTCGCGGCGCAGCACCGAAATCGACGGAAATATCACCCTGCAGCTGAAGCTCAATGCACCGATCGAATACCTCCGTACCCGCACCACCGAATTGCTCGAATCCTCGGATTGGTGGGACGGCCGAACTAACAGCCTGCTTGTGACCGACACCTACGGCGGGTTGCAAACGGTGACCATTTATTTATCTTCCAGGGACCCGGGGGACCTGTGGAACCTGCGCAATATGCTGCGCGAGAAGCTCTTGAGCGAGCTGGTGCAGGGCTACCCGGAATGCCTGCCGGATCCGCGCCCCATGCAAAATCCCAATATGTAGTGCGGGCGCCGGCTCAGAGGCGCAGCGCCGCCGGGCCGTAGTCGAGGTACTGCTGCTCGCGGGAGGTCGACTCGCGCAACGCCTGGATGAGCAGTTCGGCCTTGTCGATGAGGTCCTGGATCATCGTATCGTCGCGTTCGATCCAGATGAACTCGGGGACGGCCTGGACCGGGACGAAGTTATGGTGCTGTTCCCAGACGAATAAGGTCCGCTGCGCGCCGATGACATGCTGCTGCCAGAGCACCTGGCGCAGGTAGTTCTTCGGGATCTTCTTAAACGGCTTATTGGTGGTCTTGATTTCGGCGAGCACCGGAGAACCGTCCTCGTCGAACCCCAAGCCGTCGGGGGTTGCCAGGTGCAGCCTCGAATGCTGCGCATGGAAAAGCTGGGAGGACGGGAAGATGTTGAAGTTCTCCTGCACCCAGGCGGCGATCACCGGTTCGCGGCGCCGTCCGTGGTCGGTGTAGGTATTTCCAGAGAACCCCGAGCCATAGAGTTTGTCCCAGGCCGCATTGCGGATGGACTTCTCCGTGGATAGCTTGGCGACGTCGGTGGCGGTGATGCCCTGTGCCCGTGCCCGCAACCATTCGATGCGGTTGGTGGAATCTGCCAACACTCGTTGGAGGCATTCATGGTCAATCCGAGGCACGCTAGTCACCTGATCCATTGTTCCCCATAAAGGGCCCGAACGCGTGCAGCATCGCTGGCGACGGTGCGTGAGCCTAGTCGCTGACGTGGGCGATGGCCGCTAATAATTGCTGCAGCGTAGGGGTGTCGGTGCCCCGGAACTTCTCTTCGTCGTTGGCGAGCAAACGGATCACCGGTGTTGAAGTCACACCCATTTCCTGGCCGCGGCTGACCTGTTCGACGACATCGATCTCTTCGACGGCCAGCTGCGGAAGCAGCTTCGCGGCGCGCAGGACTACCTGCCGGGTCCGCACACATGGGGCGCAGAAAGGCTGGGTATACAGTTCAAGCTTCATCGCCTTCGAGCCTACTGCGAAATGGCCCCGAATGCGGTGAGCTGGCTCCTACCGCGGGATGAGATCGCCCACCAAGAACTCCATCGGTGCTCCGAGGTACCAAGCGAGAGAACTTGGGAACATTGAAATATGCTTCAGAACTCGAAGGTTTCCAACCCACTTATTTCGGCCAGAGGACTCACCCGCAGCTATGGCACCACGCACGCGCTGGACGGCATCGATGTTGCTCTGGGACTCGGGACCGCGGTGGCCATCATGGGCCCCTCGGGGTCGGGAAAGTCCACCTTGCTCCATGCTCTGGCCGGCATCGAACTGCCGGACTCAGGCACGGTGACACTCAACCTTCCCGGCCAGGGGCCAATACAGGTCGAGCAGCTCAAGGACGCCGCGCGCACCAAGCTGCGCCGCGAGGCGTTCGGATTCGTCTTTCAGTCGGGTCTGCTGATTCCCGAGCTCACGGCCGAGGAAAACGTGGCCATGGCCCTGATGATCAATGGCGTGCCACGCGGCGCAGCAATCGCGCGCGCCGTGGACGCCTTGCAGCAATTGGGCCTCGCCGGAATGGAGCAACGCCGGATCGGCCAGCTCTCCGGCGGCCAATCCCAGCGCGTGGCGATCGCCCGGGCCCAGGTCACCGGGGCCAGCGTGGTCTTTGCCGATGAACCGACCGGTGCCCTGGATTCGGTCACCGGCACCGAGGTGCTGGACACCTTGCTGCGCTGCACCGTCGGGGCAGGGAAGACCCTGGTCATGGTCACCCATGACCGGCAGGTCGCCGCGCGTTGCGATCGCGTGCTAACGCTGCACGATGGAAAGATCACCGCAGATGATGCACTGGTTGAGGGGCACCGCTCATGAATATCCTGCATATGGCGTGGCTGCTGGGGCGGCCGACCAGCGCCAGCCGCACCCCGCAGCTGCTCACCGTAGGCGCCTATACGATGGTCAGCGCCATGGTGCTCATCGTGCTCGGCGGGGCCTGGTCCTTCACCAAGCTGGACGGCGAAGCGCAAAGCTTCTATGTTCCGCTGGCGGCGTTCGCCTTGGTGCTGCTGATCGTTCCCTTGCTCGTGCTTGGTTCCTCGGCCGCGAAGCTTTCGGCGCGGGCCCAGGACCGGGCCCTCTCGTCCCTGCGACTGCTGGGGGCCACCGGATTCCAGGTGCGCGCCGTGGCGGTCACCCAGGCGGCGGTAACCGCGCTGGTCGGTGCCCTGGCCGGAGTGCTGCTGTATCTTGCGCTGGCTCCGGCCGTGGCGCTGGTCCCCTTCCAGGGCCAACCCATCGGCACGGGGATCTTCTTGCCGGCCGGTGCCGCGGCCTTGGCGGTCCTGGCCGTCGTGCTGCTTTCGGTGATCAGCGCGCTGGCCGGACTGCGCAAGCTGGTAATCACCCCGCTCGCCGTGGCGACCCGGCGTGTGGCCCCGGTGCCCAGCTGGCTGCGCGCGGTGATTACGGTGGGCAGCATCGTGGTGCTCTACTCGCTGTTCACCAATGTGGGTTTGCTTCCGGTGGATTTGGGCGTGCTGATCGCGATCATCATCGGTGGATTCGCGCTGGGCTTGCTGGCGCTGAACCTCATCGGACCGTGGCTGGTGGCCAAGGTGGGTAAATCGAAGCTGAACAAGGCAAGCAATGCGGAGCAGCTGCTGGCGGCCCGGATGATCCTGGAATCTCCGGTGGCCGCCTGGCGCCAGGTCTCCGGAGTGGCCATGGCCTCCTTCGTGGCGGTGATCGGCGGCACCGGGGCGGCCATGTTCGGCTTCGGCGAAGCCCAGGCGACCGGAACGTGGGAAGACTATCTCGGCACGGATGTGCTCACCGGCGTGCTGGTGACCCTCGGCCTGGCACTGATTTGCGTGGCTATCTCCGCGGCGATCAGCCAGTGCGCCGGTACCTTGGACCGCGAAGAGCTGTATTCCGGGCTGGGCAAGCTGGGAATGGACCTGGCGGTGATCAACGCGGCCCGGGTGAAAAGCCTGATGATCCCGGCGCTCACCGTGGCGATCGGCTTCGCGGTGGCGTCCGTGGTGCTGGTGCTGCCATTTGCCTCGCTGGCGCTGCTGATGAAACCGCTGACGGTGGGCACGGTGCTGGTGGTGCTGGTGGCCGGGCTGCTGATGATCCGGGTGTCGCTTAACATTGCAGACCCCCGCCGGTTGTTGCTGGCTGGTTCACGTCGTGACTAATGAACCGGGAAAATGTTAGGTGCCGCTAAAGCGATTCTGCGCCGTGAGGCGTGGATTACATGTCCTTCGTGTTGCGTATTGAATCACAATCAGCGTAATGTTGCATGCGGTTCGCATAGGCTAACCTAAGTAACCGTTATCTCATGACAACTCGCAACGTCTGGATTATGACCCATGAACATTTCGCGCCGTGCTGGCCTGCTGGCAGCATCCTCCGCAATTTTGGCACTCGGCCTCAGCGCCTGTGGCTCAGCTTCTTCTACGGAACCAACCGCCTCGGCGACCGCAGAGACGAGTTACGCACCGGTGAGCATCGAGCACATCTACGGTGAAACCGAGATCACCAAGAAGCCAAGCAAGGTAGCCACCATTTCATGGGTCAACGCAGACGCGCTACTGGCGCTGGGCACCGTTCCTGTGGGCATGGATATCGACGCCTATGGGCAGAACGCCAACAACTCGACCGATTGGAAGGACGCGAAGCTCGAAGAGCTGGGCGCTTCCATCGGCTCGGAGAAGGCTCCGACCCAGTACGACATCGCCGACGGGGTGAACTTCGACGAGATTGCCCGATCCAAGCCAGACGTGATCTTCGCGGCCTACTCGGGACTGACCCAGGAACAGTACGACAAGCTCTCCAAGATCGCCCCGACCGTGGGACCGCTGAAGGCCAACTACCTCACCAGCTGGCAGGACACCACCGAAGCGGCCGGCGACCTGCTGGGCAAGAGCGAGCAAGCCGAGAAGCTGGTCTCGGATCTGGAAGGCGAACTGTCGGCGCAGACGGAAAAGTTCCCGGCGCTGAAAGACGCGACCTTCGCTTCGGTAGATCTCTCCAGCCCGAAGACCATGTACGTCTACGCCACGGGGGACAACCGCCCGCGTTTCCTGACCTCGCTGGGCATGAAGCAGGCGGAGATCGTCACCAAGAACACCCCCAAGGACGCGTTCTTCTTCGAATGGTCCCCGGAGCGCGCTAACGAGTTGGATGCAGACGTCGTCTTTGCCTCGGCGCTCGCCGGGGACGACCTCGACGACGTGGTCAAGAGCAATAAGCTCTACGGCCAGCTTCCGGCGGCAGCAACCGATTCGGTAGCGATCCTCGGCGACGATCAGGCAGTTCTCTCGGTTTCGGCGGCATCCCCGCTGTCCATCGAATGGGCAATCGACAACGTGGTGCCCACCATCGCCAAGGCCGCAGAGAACGCGGCTAAGTAAGCCTCAAGAATTCACCGCCAAGTAGTGCAATTGCGCTTCCAGGGAGCTGCTAGCCGCGCCGGCCAGGCGCGGATCCAGGTCGGGGTAGACAAGATCCAGCAATTCCGCTGGCTCGGCGTCTGCCCCGGCCTTGCCGAGTTTGGCCAGGGCAACGCGGACTTGCTCCAGGCGAGACTCGCGGTGCTCCCGGTAGGCGGTCAGCAATTTATGCGAGCCAGCATGCTGCTCGCCATGGGCCGGGTGCAGCGGCATGTCTGCCAAGGCCGAAAGCCGTGCCAAGGAGTCCAGATAGTCGGCCAGCGTTCCATCGGGATGCTCAAGAATAGTGGTTCCGCGGCCGAGCACGGTATCTCCGGTAAACAACGCACCTTGCTGGCCTTCACGGACAAAGCACACCGAGTCCGAGGTGTGGCCCGGGGTGAACAGCACGCGCAGGGTGGTTGCGCAGAATTCGAGCCGCTCGCCATCGACCAATGGTTCGGCGTTCCGGCAGAATTCCGCGAGCCGGGCCCGCACCGGTGCTCCGGTCAGCTCATGCAGCAGCGGGATCCCTCCGGAATGATCCCCATGGCGGTGCGTCAACAAAATCATTTGGACATCAAAGGCCGCCAACGCGCGCAGATGCGCTGGCATGTCGGGCCCCGGATCCACCACCACAATTTCGGTGTCGTGGCTCAACTGCGTGGTCTGCGGGTCGAAGAGCAGATAGGTATTTGTCCCCTCCAAGGTCATTTCCGAGGGATTATCCGCGCGCAGCACGGCAATACCGGGGGACAAAACGGTGGGAAAAGCAAGATGTTCCATGACAACGAGTGTAGGAAGCAATGACGGCCACCGAAAGTACCAAGCGCAGCAGCGCGCCGAAGATGAAGCTGGGACGTAAGATTACCGCCTGCCTGGGCCTGCTGGCCGTGCTGGGGATTGCGGTGATCGCCTCGCTGATCTTTGGTGCGCGACCGGTTGCGCTGGGGACCCTCGCGGATTCTTTTACGAACTTTGACGACGGCGTCTCGGACCATGTGGTCGTGCACTCGCGCATTGCCCGGACGGTGGGCGGAATTGTTGTCGGCGCCGCCCTTGGACTCTCCGGTGCCGCCATGCAGGGGTTGACCCGCAACCCGTTGGCAGACTCCGGAATTCTTGGCTTGAATGCCGGCGCGGCCCTAGCGGTCGTTACGGGTATCGCATTCTTTGGAATGACTTCTCTGACCGGCACCATGATCGCTGCCTTCCTCGGCGCCGCGGTGGTGATGGCCTTGGTGTATGTGGTGGCCAGCGTGGGTCGTGAAGGCGCCACGCCGATCAAGCTTGCGCTGTCCGGCGCGGCCCTCTCGGTGGGATTCACCGCGGTGACCAGCGCGGTGCTGATGGTTTCAACCCTGGCCCTGGACGAGTTCCGCTTCTGGCAAATCGGCACGCTGGCGGCCCGGGGCGTGGAAACCTACCTGCTGGTCATCCCGGTCGTTGCCGTCGGTGCGTTGATCGTGCTGGGCACCGCGCGGGTCTCCAACGCGGTGGCCATGGGCGACGATTCGGCGACCGCGCTGGGCTTCCGGCTGGGACGGGCGCGAGTCCTCGGATCGGTGGGCATCGTCTTGCTGGTCGGAACCGCCACCGCGGTGGCCGGGCCCATTGCCTTTGTCGGGCTGATGATTCCGCATGCGGTGCGGCTGCTCGTCGGGTCGGACTACCGTTGGTTGATGCCGGCGAGCATCATCGCCGGGCCGATCCTGCTGCTGGTCGCGGACACCTTGGGGCGGGTGATCAATCCGCCGGGTGAAATCCAGGTCGGCGTGATGTGCGCAATTCTTGGAGCGCCACTGTTCATTATCATGATGCGCAGCGGCATGAAGTCGGTGACCCTGTAATGGCACCAGTACAAAGCGCGCTGCCCGCCCGGCGCAGGCAGCGAGTGCTCGCCAGCGTGCTCTGGCTGACGCTGGCTTTCGTCGCAGCCTCCGTGGCCTATATTTTCTGGGGCCGGGACAGGCTGCCCGCCGAAGAGATCTTCGCGGTCTTTTCCGGTGAAACGGTGCCCGGAACCAGCTTCATCCTGCTAGATGACCGGTTGCCGCGCATTGCGGTGGGCGCCCTTGCCGGGGCCGGGCTGGGAATTTCTGGTTCGCTCTTCCAGCGGTGGCTTGCCAATCCGCTGGCGAGCCCGGACGTGATCGGCGTGGGCTTCGGGGCGGCCACCGGCGCCATCGTGGCGCTGATCTACTTCGGCACCACCGGATGGCAGCTGAATGCCGCCGCGCTGGCCGGCGGCTTGGCCGTGGCGGCCCTGATCTACTGGCTGTCGGCTTCGGGCAAGCGAACCGGTTCCCGGCTCATCCTGGCCGGTCTGGCCATCGGTGCGATGCTGCAGGCAATCATCCAGTATCTGCTCACCCAGGCTCAGCTGAACACCGCCGGAGATGCGATGCGCTGGCTGACCGGGTCGCTCGCGCCGAGCACCTGGGAACGTGCCACGATCCTGCTGGTAAGCCTGGGAATCCTTGCGCTCTGCTTGCTTCCGATTGTGGTGCGGCAGCTGAAGCTGCTGGAGCTCGGCGATGATGCGGCCGCGGCGCTGGGCCTGAACGTGTCCCGGGCGCGCATCTTGCTGGTGTTCGTGGCCGTGGCATTTGGCGCCATCCCCATTGCGGTCACCGGACCGCTGTCATTTGTTGCGTTTCTCGCCGGCCCGATCACCGCCGCGCTGACTCGCGGGGCGATAAATATTTGGCTCGCCGGGCTGACCGGAGCGGTCATTGTGGTCGTTGCAAACTTTTTCGCCGCAAATCTGTTTTCGGATTTGTCGCTGCCGGTGGGCGTAATCACCGGTGCATTCGGCGCACCATTCCTGATTTGGGTGCTGGTGCGTTCCAACTCAACAGGAAGCGGGGGATAACCCATGGCCCAACTCCAGGCAACCGACCTGACCCTGGCCTATGACAAGGTCACCATCGTGGACGAGCTGTCCCTGGACATCCCCACCGGGCAGGTGAGCATCGTTGTCGGGGCCAACGGCTGCGGCAAGTCCACCTTGCTGCGGGCGCTGTCGCGTCTGATGCGCCCGGCCGGTGGCCAGGTGCTGCTCGACGGGCAGGATATCCACACGCGCCCGGCCAAGGAGGTGGCCCGGACGCTCGGGCTGCTTCCGCAGTCGCCCACCGCGCCGGACGGAATTACCGCTCGCGAGCTCATCAGCCGTGGCCGCTACCCGCATCAGGGGCTGTTCAAGCGCTTCGGCCCCGAAGACGAGGCGGCGGTCAACCGCGCCCTGGACCTGACCGGCACCATGGAGCTGGCGGACCGCGCGGTTGACGAGCTCTCCGGCGGACAGCGCCAACGCGTGTGGATCGCCATGGCCCTGGCCCAGGAGACAGAGCTGCTGCTGCTCGATGAGCCCACCACCTTCCTGGACGTAGCCCACCAGCTCGAAGTGCTGGACGTGATCAGCGAGCTGAACCGCACCCGTGGGATCACCGTGGTCATTGTGCTCCATGACCTGAACCTCGCCGCACGCTATGCCGATCACCTCGTGGCCCTGCGCGGGGGAAAGATCTACGCCGCCGGCCACCCCAACGACGTGGTGACCGAACGCACCGTCAAGGACGTGTTCGGCATGCCCAGCCGGGTGATCCCGGACCCGGTAGCCGGCACCCCGCTGGTGCTCCCGATCGGCCGCCACCGCGTGCTGCGCACCGAGAACGTGCTGGCCGCACAGGGGATCGTGCGCTCCGCCGAGAGCGCCCAGGCCCCTAAGCCGGCGGCGCAACCGCCGAAGCCTGCGCAAGCCGAGGCGGAACAGGAGACGCGGATGCGTCCGGGCTCCGAGCATCTGGCAACCCTGGCCTACCAGTGCAGCGTCTTGCGCACCCAGGATCTGGCGCCCTCCTTCCGGCGGATCACCATCGGCGGCGCCGACCTGGCGCACTTCGGAACGAACAGCCACCCGTTGGATATGCGGATCAAGCTGCTGCTGCCGCCTGCCGGCGGTTCGGCATTGACCCCGCAGATCGCGGCCCTGCGTCCACGGGCCCTATCCAGCCCGGCGGAGCAGGAGGGCTGGTACCGCCGCTGGCTGTCGATCGACCCGGCGACACGCGGATATATGCGCACCTACACGGTGCGCGCCTTCCGGGAGATGGGGCACCGCGATAACCTCGGGGATACCGCCGAGCTGGATATCGACTTTGTGATGCATGGCGAGGTTGTCGATGGCCGCCTGCGCGGCGGCCCGGCGACCGAATTCGCCGATCGGGCGCAGATCGGCGACGAACTGCTGCTGCTGGGGCCGAACCGGGCGTTGAGCGATGAAACCTACGGTGGAATCGAATTCCGTCCGGGAGGCGCAGGCCGCGTGGTGCTGGCCGGCGACGAGACCGCGGCCCCGGCAATTTGTGCGATTCTCGAGGCGCTGCCATCCAATGTGACCGGCCACGCCCTGATTGAGGTTCCGGAGACCACCGACATTCTGGGCGCCTCCACCCGCTCCGGAGTATCGGTGCAATGGCTGACGCGTGGCACCAGCGAGCATGGGGTGCTGCTTGCGGCGGCGGTACGCGACGTGGTGGCTATTCCGGCGGCCGGCGCGGTGCATACCGACGCGGATCCCGAAGACATTGACGTGGACGCGCAGATCCTGTGGGAAACCGGCGCCGCAGAATCCGCACCGTTCTATGCCTGGATTGCCGGCGAGGCGGGCATGGTCAAGGACCTGCGCCGCTATCTGGTGCGCGAGGCAGGCATTGACCGAAAGCAGGTGGCCTTCATGGGGTACTGGCGTCGCGGAAAGACCGAAAACTAGGCGAAGCAGTTAGAGATGAGGGCGGTTTCCCGGGACTTTTATCCTGCGGGAAACCGCCCTCTTTTGTGCTCAATGACCTTGGATTAGCACCGCGGACTGCCTGCTGCATCTGCAACGAGCAGCCCCAATATCCGGGTGAGCTCGCTGCGGTCCTCCGCACCGAGGCTCGCGAAGAATTCCTCGTGGCTTTGCTTGCGTTCGGCATGCAGAATCTTCAGCAGCTCGCTGCCCGACGCGGTCAGCGTGATCAAGCTGGCGCGGCGATCGGCGGGATCCGCGGTGCGTGTGGCTAGCTCCTTGGCGACCAGCTGGTCGATGACCTCGGTGGTGGAGCGCGGGGCAATGTGCAGCCTTTCGGCTAATTGCGAGTTGCGCATTCCCTCGGTTCCTTCGCGTCCCAGCAACATCAACGTTCGTACTTGATGCGGGGTGATGCCGTAGGGCGTGAGGGTATGGCGCCACTTGCCGCGAAGCAAACGCGAACTGCGGTTGAACAGGTCGACCAAGTCAGGGCCGGACTCTTGGGTAGGCATGGTTAAAGAATAGGGTGTTCTTCCCGACAAACTCAAGATGGAACCACATAGTGAGGTAACCTCTGTTATTCTGGTTTGTGAACACAGAGATAAATGGAGGTGCGCATGATTCCCATGGCAATGGGTGGCCCCGGCGGCGGCGGGCGCCCGGGTGATGCAAAACAGGATAAGGAATGGCTGGCGGAGCATCCGGTCTCGCTGCACCGGGTGGCCGGGCTTTTTCGCCCGCACCTGAGAACCGTCATCGTGGTGATATTGCTGATCGTTGCCTCATCGCTGATTGGGCTGGCGCAACCATTTATCGTCCGTGAACTCATTGACGTGGCTATTCCCGAGCAGGACGTCAAGCTATTGCTGGCGCTGGCTGGCGGGCTGGTCCTCATTGCCTTGATCAACGCGGTGCTCGGCGTGATTCAAACGTGGCGAGCGACCCTGATGGGCCAGGAGGTGATGCATGGATTGCGCACCGGACTGTTCACCCACCTGCAGAAGCAGTCCCTGGCCTTTTTCACCAATGCTCGCTCGGGGGAGGTGCAGTCTCGGCTGACCAATGACGTCGGCCAGATGCAGTCGGTGATCACCAGCTCGGCGACTTCGATCGCTTCAAATCTGACCACCGTGGTGGCCACCGCTTGCGCGATGGTAGCCATTTCCTGGAAGTTGAGCCTGATCTCGCTGGTGGTCCTGCCGCCGGCCATCATCCTGGCCAGGCAAACCGCCAAGCTGCGGCGCAAGATCACCGGAGCGCGGCAGCGGGAAATGTCCACGCTCACCTCGATTATCGAAGAACGCTTGAGCATCTCCGGAGTTCGCCTGGCCAAGGTGATGGGTACCGGCACGCTTGACGCGGAGCAGTTCACCGATTCCAGTTCGAAGCTCATCGATCTGGAGATGCGTAGCGCTTTGGCCGGTCGCTGGCGCATGGCCGCGATGTCGATCATCTTCGCCGCGGTGCCGGCGGTGCTCTACATCGTGGCCGGGCTTCCTGTCACCGGGGAGGGCATGAGCATCGGCACCTTGGTGGCCTTTACCGGACTGCAGGCCGGGATCTTCCGCCCGGTGCTGGGGCTGATGAGCATCTCCATCCAGTGGGTCTCGGCGATGGCGCTATTCAGCCGAGTCTTTGAATACCTCGATGCCGATCAGGCGCTCCCGGTCCCGAAAAACCCGCGCCAGCTCGTGGCCAGCGAGGTGCGCGGAGAACTGGAACTCAAGGATGTGAGCTTCCGCTATCCCGGGGCGCGCACCGATACCTTGCGGGACCTCAACCTCAAGCTAGCGGCCGGTACGATGACTGCAGTCGTGGGCGCCACCGGTTCGGGCAAATCAACGCTGGGCTCATTGCTGCCGCGGCTCTTGGATCCGAGCTCTGGCAATGTCACCTTGGACGGCGTGGATCTTCGCGAGGTGAAGCCGCAAGAGATCGCCGCGGTGGTCTCCATGGTGGCGCAGGAAAGCTATCTGCTGCATACCAGTGTGCGCGAGAACCTGCTCTGGGCCGCACCGCACGCCAGCGAGGGAGAATTGTGGGAAGCCTTGGAGGCGGCGCAGATTGCGGAGCTGATTCGCGGGCTGCCCGAGGGGCTGGATACCCGCGTCGGGCAACGCGGCCACCGCTTCTCCGGCGGTGAACAGCAGCGGCTGGCGATCGCACGCACCATGCTGCGCAGGCCCAAGGTCCTCGTCCTGGACGAGGCAACCAGTGCCCTCGATACGGTGACCGAGGCGCTGGTGCAGCAGGCCCTGGATCAATTGGCCGTTGGGCGCACCACGCTGCTGATTGCGCACCGGCTGAGCACGGTGATGCGCGCAGATCAGATCGTGGTGCTCGATGAGGGGCAGATTATTGAGGCCGGGAGCTTTGCGCAGCTGGTGGAGCTCGACGGTAAATTTGCCCGCCTAGTGAGCAATAGCGAGTTCGCCCAGCAGTCGGGCTAGTCGCATTGCGGCGTGGTTGGTGCGTGCGGTGCGATTGCGGCTAAAATTTTAGGCAACGCAGTCTCCAGGGCGGCATGTTCCGCTGGCGTGAGCGAATCGAACAGCGTTTGGCGAATGAATTCAACGTGCTTCGGAGCCGCTTCGCGAATCGCCTGCCAGCCGAGTTCGGATAAGCCGATCTGGTGGCCGCGGCGATCCGAGGCATCTGAGCAGCGGGTAATCAGGGACTTGGCCTCCATGCGGCGCAAGAGGTGCGAGAGCCGGGAGCGGTCCCAGCGCAGCTCCTCGGCCATCTCGGCGGGGCGAAGCGAGGACTCTTCGGCCTCGGAAAGTACCGCGAGGACCGAGTATTCTCCGGACTGCATGGCGGAGTCCTGGGTGAGTTGACGATCCATGGCGCTGGGGAACTGCCAGAGGAACTCGCGAATGGTCCGCCAGAGGTCTTGCTCGCGGTCGTTGAGCCAGCGGGTATTTTCGGTTCCCATGTTTTCTATTCTCCTGAAGCGGTAAATGCTGCGGGGCACGCCAGCAAAGTTGTTGACACATCAATTATCTCGTGTAATGTAGTTTTTAGCAAGATTTGATGACGTGTCAACAATAATGGTTGGGCGTACCACCACTTAGGGGAGCAAAAACATGCTGAAGATCGCTATCATTACCGGTTCCACCCGCCCAGGACGCAACAACGCTGGAGTGGCGCAGTGGGTGCTCGAGCAGGCGCAGCAGCGCAACGACGCAAGCTACGAGCTGGTGGATATCGCCGACTTCAACCTGCCGCTGCTGGACGAGGCCTTCCCGGCCGCGTACCAGAACTACCAGAACGAAGCCACGAAGAACTGGTCGGCAAAGATCGCCGAATTCGACGGCTACATCTTCATCACTCCGGAATACAACCACTCGATCGCACCGGCCCTGGCTAACGCACTGTCCTACCTGAACGCGGAATTCTCCAACAAGGCAGCCGGAATTGTCGGCTACGGCTCGGCTATGGGAGCGCGTGCGGTGGAACACCTGCGCGGCATTCTTTCCGAACTGCAGCTGGCCCACGTGCAGAAGACCGGCATGTTCTCGCTGTTCACCGACTTCGAAAACTTCTCCGTCTTCAAGCCGACCGAACAGTCCGCCGCCTCGGTCCAGCCGATGTTCGACCAGCTGATTTCTTGGACGACCGCCATGAACACCGTACGCGCCGGTGCCATGGCCAACGCCTAAGTTTTCATCAAGAGAACCGCGAGAAGCTGGCAATCAAACTTTTCGCGGTTCTGCGCAAATGACTACTTTTAGCCAACCCAGCGAGTTAGCCTGAAAGCTAAGAGCCGCACAGGAACTACGCCAAAAGCTTCAAGGGGAGAAATGACCAAAGAATTTTCGACCAAGGGTGCCTACGTCACCGGAGGCGAATTCAGCCGGGATACCAATTACATCCAGGACCGCATCGTGGCAGATCCGCGCCCCGAAGCTTTTGCCGCTGGTGTGCCCAATAGCTCGATCGGCCACCCGCAGGCCGGACTCGGCGACGGGGCGCAGCTGTGGCCGGTGGAAGCCGGGCGCTACCGCCTCGTGGCCGCACGTGCCTGCCCCTGGGCCAACCGCACGCTGATTGTGCGCCGCCTCCTCGGCCTGGAGGACGCGATATCGGTCGGCCTGCCCGGCCCAACCCATGACTCGCGCAGCTGGACCTTCGATCTGGACGCTGGCGGCAAGGACCCGGTGCTGGGTACCGAGCGTGTGCAGGAAAACTACTTCAAGCGATTCGCGGACTACCCGCGCGGCATCACCGTCCCGGCAATCGTGGATATTCCCACCGGTGCAGTGGTGACCAACGACTACCCGCAAATCACCTGGGACATGTCGACGCAATGGAAGGAATTCCACCGCGAAGGCGCGCCGAATCTGCTGCCCGAAGATCAGCTTGAACAGATGCTGCCCCTGATCAAGCGCATCTTCACCGAGGTGAATAACGGCGTCTACCGCGCCGGATTCGCCGGCGACCAGCAGGCCTACAACGATGCCTATGACCGGCTCTTTGACGCGCTGGACTATCTCGAAGAGCGTCTAGCAACCCGCCGCTTCCTCATGGGCGACCACATCACCGAGGCCGATGTGCGCCTGTTCACCACGCTGGCCCGCTTCGACCCGGTCTACCACGGTCACTTCAAGACCAACCGCAACAAGCTGATCGACATGCCTAACTTGTGGGGCTACGCCCGCGACCTGTTCCAGACCCCAGGGTTTGGCGATACCACCGACTTTGAGCAGATCAAGGCGCACTACTACGTGGTTCACGAAGACATCAACCCCACCGGGATCGTGCCGAAGGGGCCGGAGCTGAGCAACTGGCTCGAAGCCCACGGGCGCGAAGAGCTGGCGGATTCCGGACCGTTCCTCGACGGTACCGCACCGGGCGAGGTGCGCGCCGAAGAGCGTGTGGCCGCGGGGCATAACCCGATGTATCCGGCCTGAATGAATCGAAGGCAAACCCGCTGAACCGACGCATCGAGAGGTCCTGGCAATGTCCCGGCGAGAACTCACGGAGTTTTCACCGGGTCATTGCCCGTTAAAAAACGAACATGGCACACCTGGTCATCTGCACTTGTGGGGTGGACATGGCAGGATTATTCATATGACGATCATTGCGGCAGCTGACGGTTCTGCACTCGGTAACCCTGGACCTGCCGGTTGGGCCTGGTATATCGACCACGAAAACTGGGGAGCCGGGGGCTGGGACCACGGAACCAACAACATGGGCGAGCTTCAAGCCGTGCTCGAGCTCTTTCGCGCCACGGCCAAAGAACCTGAAACCGAACTGAAAATCCTGTGCGATTCCCAGTACGCCATCAACTGCATCACCAAGTGGATGCCGGGATGGAAGAAAAAGGGCTGGAAGAAGTCCGACGGCAAGCCGGTGCTCAACCAGGACATTCTGCGAGAACTAGACGCGGTGATCGTTGGACGCAAATACACCTTTGAATGGGTCAAGGGCCATGCCGGCCACGAACTCAACGAGGAAGCCGATGACCGGGCCCGAGCCGCCGCCACCGCACATCAAAGCGGGAAGGACCCGGACGCCGGGCCCGGCTATACCGGCTCCTCGGGCACGATTGCTGGCAACGAACCGGGCCAAGCCCCGCCTCCGGTGGTTGAGGCCGCCGCCGAACCAGCCGTGGACGTGGCAAGCACCGTCTTCGAATTGGAGCAGGGTCTGCTCGACGCGCAGGTGCGCGCGAACTTCACCGAGGTCAGCGATTTTCTGCACCCGAGCTACCAGGAAGTCTGCCGTGACGGTTCGCTGCTGGATGTCTCCACCGTGCGCTCGATCCTCGACGCCGGCGGCGCGCTTCCGGCCACCGGTCCGGTGCAGCTGCTCACCGCGCGTCCGCTGGATTCCAAGCTGGTGCTGATCGCCTATCGGATGAGTCCGGAAGGCTCGCAGGTTTTGGTCTGCTCCTCATGGTGGCAGCAGACGGAACGGGGCTGGAAATTGCGTTTCCGCCAGGAAACAATCGAGAGCCACGCCTAGCTTTTTCCCCTTTCGCACTAGTGTTAGTTGACAAGCAGCAAGCACTTTAAGGATTTTCATGGATTCGGTCATTACAGAAGATTTCGCGCCCCTCGCCGAAGCGCTTGACGCCCGAGCGGCGGAAGAAGAGGGCTATTCGGCCCAGCTCGCGATTTATCACCGCGGGCAGCTGGTGCTCAGCCACGCGGTCGGCGATCATCTCGCCGGCGACGCGGTGACCTGCGTCTTCTCCTGCACCAAGGGCCTGGGGGCGCTGGTCATCGCGATGCTGATTCAGGACGGCTTGCTCGATCCGGCCAAGCCGATCGGAACCTACTGGCCCGAATTCGCCAGCGGCGGCAAGCAGCGCCTGACCCTGGGCGAAGTACTCAGCCACCAAGCCGGCGTGCTCGGCGTCCCCGGGGGAGTTCCAAGCGAGGTTCTGCTCAACTCGGCCGAATACGCCAAGGTGCTGGCCTCGATGCCGAGCATCTGGCCGCAGGGACAGAATATCGTCGGCTACCACGCCATCACCATGGGCGTACTCATGGAAGAACTGGTACGTCGGGTCACCGGCCAGGAACTCAAAGAAGTCTACGAACAGCGCATCCGCAAGCCGCTGGGAGTCGACGCCTTCATCGGCCACGGCGCAGAACTCGAACCGCGCTACCGCGACGTGCTGCCCGCGCTGGATGACGCACCTGCCTTCATGGACCCGTTCTCGCCGTCCGGGCTCTCGGTCAACTCCACCTCGGGCTTCGCCCTGGAATCCGGACCGGTGTACAACTGGCACGAACTGGCGAACTCGCCACAGGTCCGGCAGCTGGGTCCGGCCTCCATGGGCGCGGTGGCCAACGCCCAGGCGCTCGCCGGGATCTACGCCGCGTCCTTCGGCGCGGTGCCGGAGCTCGGCGCCACCGAGGGGCTGCTCAGCGCAGATACCTGGGCCGAGGTTTCCACCGAACTCGTCTACGGACCGGACCGCACCAACGGTCAGTTGCAGGCCTTCGCCGTCGGTTTCATGAAGCCCACCGCGCGCAAGGACTACGGCTCGATCTTCGCCTATGGGCATGACGGGGCGAATTCGTCGCTGGCCTTCGCCGACCCGGCCTACCAGCTGGGCTTCGGCTACATCCCTTCGCGCAATGAAGGAGAAAAGGATATCTCGACCGGCGTGCGCCTGAGCCAGCTGGCCCGCCAGCTCATCTTGGCCAAGGGAGCGAAATGAAATTCCTTGCATTAGGGGATTCCTTCACCGAAGGTGTCGGAGATATCAGCATGGTGCGCCCTAACCGGGTGCGCGGTTGGGCCGACCGGGTGGCCGAGGTGCTGGGCACCCAGGGCGACTGGGAATACGCGAACCTTGCCATTCGCGGCAAGAAGATCTCCCAGGTCATCAACCAGCAGCTCGACGCCGGGCTGGCGTTGGAACCCGATCTGGTGACCATCTATGCCGGGGGCAACGACATTCTGCGCCCCAGCGCCGATCTGGACGCGCTCATGCGCGGTTATGACGGGATGGTCCGCCGATTTGCCGAGTCCGGCAGCACCGTGGTGCTGTTCACCGGGTTCGACACCGTGGATTCCCCGCTATTCAACAAGACCCGTCCGCGGACCGCCATCTACAACGAGAAGATCCGCGAAATCGCTGACACCCATGGTGCGCTGGTGGCCGACTACTGGCGCTGGCGGGAATTCTCGGACCTGCGCTATTGGGCGGGGGACCGGCTGCATATGAACGAATTCGGCCACGCATTGATGGCGCGCAAGGTGCTCGAACTGCTCGGCAGGCACGGCATCGTTGAGCCCGAATGGGCCGGGCAGATCAATCTTCCGGGGTTGCCGCAGCTGCCGGTCAACTCCCGTGGCGAGAGATTACGCGAGGATATGGGCTGGGTGAAGGAGCATTTGGGACCCTGGATCAAGCGCCGGCTGACGGGCACGTCCTCGGGAGACTCCTTGCCAGCGAGATATCCCGCCTATGTAAAACTCGCTCAAGGCTCCAGTGCAAGTTAATTTGTGAATCGAACCGAGCCGCCGGTCTTGGATAGAAGCATGCGGTGCAGGTAAGATGGTGATGTGTTTTGGATCATCAGATCCACGGCACAGCCTTCGACGGATGGCGGGAGAGACCCGTTCACACCATGGATGGGCGCCGTAGGAGCAATTCCTCCCCAGGAAACTCTCAGGCCCCCGTACCGCCATCACGAGGCAACTCTGGAAAGAAACCGGCCCGTTCCGGTTCACCGAAGGTGCAAGCGCCCGGCTTTGTAGGTCGGATGCGTAAAACTCTCAGGTTATGCAACAGGGATGGGGAGGGACAGAGACCTTCCTTTGGCATGCGCCAAGACAGATCCCCCTGGAGATAACTGCACCATGACTATTACGCAGACCTCGGCATCAACGAGTAGCGAATTCGTGTCCCGCCACATTGGCCCACGTCCGGCCGATGCAAACCACATGCTCCAGACGCTGGGTTACTCCAGCCTCGACGAGCTGATCGACACCGCAGTTCCGGCCGACATCCGCCAGGGTGCGGCATTGGATCTTCCTGCTGCCCTGAGCGAAACCGAAGCGTTGGCTCACCTGCGCAACCTGGCATCCAAGAACGTGATGAAGACCCAGATGATCGGCCAGGGCTTCTACGACACCTTCACGCCAGCGGTGATTCGCCGCAACATCGTGGAAAACCCGGCCTGGTACACCGCCTACACCCCGTACCAGCCAGAAATCTCCCAGGGCCGCCTCGAAGCGCTGCTGAACTTCCAGACCATGGTCATGGACCTGACCGGCCTGCCCATCGCCAACGCCTCGATGCTCGATGAGTCCTCATCGGCGGCCGAAGCCGTGCTGATGATGCGCCGTTCGAATAAGAAGAAGGCCAGCGGCAAGACCGTGCTGGACTCGAACATCTTCCCGCAGACCATCAAGGTCATCGAAGGCCGCGCCGACGCGCTCGGCTTCGAAATCGAAGTTGTTGACCTCTCCCAGGGTCTGCCGGAAGGCGACATCTCGGGTGTCGTGCTCCAGCAGCCGGGCAACGACGGCTCGATTGCCGACCACAAGCAGATCATCGCCGCCGCCAAGGACGCCGGCGCGATGGTCACTGTCATCGCCGACCTGCTCTCGCTGACCATGATCACCCCTCCCGGTGAACAGGGCGCGGATATCGCAGTGGGCAACACCCAGCGCTTCGGGGTGCCGCTGTTCTTCGGCGGACCGCACGCTGCCTACCTCGCCGTCGGCGCGGGCCTGCAGCGCTCGATGCCCGGGCGCCTGGTCGGTGTCTCCACCGATGACGCCGGCACCCCAGCCTACCGCCTGGCACTGCAGACTCGCGAGCAGCACATCCGCCGCGAGAAGGCCACCTCCAACATCTGCACCGCACAGGCGCTGCTGGCCATTTGCGCCTCGATGTATGGCGTCTACCACGGCCCGGCGGGCCTGAAGCAGATCGCGGCCCGGGCGCACAACCACGCTCGCGTCATCGCCAGCTCGCTGGTTTCCGGCGGCTTCACCCTGGCGTCCGACTCCTTCTTCGACACCGTTGTGGTCAACGTCGAGAACGCGGAAGCGGTCATCGCCAAGGCGGCCGAAGCCGGCATCAACCTGCGCAAGGTTTCCGAAACCCAGGTGGGCATCTCCACCGATGAGGCAACCACCGCGGATATCGTGCGCACCCTGGCCGAGGTCTTCGGAGTTGAGCTGTCCGTACCGGAGGGCTTCGAGATCCCCGAGGCGCAGGTGCGCAGCAGCGCCTACATGACCCACCCGATCTTCAACACCATCTCTTCCGAGACCCAGATGATGCGCTACCTCCGTCGCCTCTCGGACCGCGACCTGGCCTTGGACCGCACCATGATCCCACTGGGCTCATGCACCATGAAGCTGAACTCGGCCGCCGAGATGGAATCCATCACCTGGCCGGAGTTCGCCACGATCCACCCCTACGTTCCCGCCGAGCAGTCCATCGGCTGGCGCGAACTGATCACCGACCTCGAAGGCCGGTTGACCGCCATCACCGGTTACGCCGGCATCTCGATCCAGCCCAACGCCGGCTCGCAGGGCGAATACTCCGGGTTGCTTGCCATCTCCGGCTACCACGCCTCGCGCGGCGAATCCCAGCGCAACGTCTGCCTGATCCCGGCTTCGGCCCACGGCACCAACGCGGCTTCGGCCGTGCTGGCAGGGATGAAGGTCGTCGTGGTGAAGACCGCAGCGGACGGCACCATCGACGCAAACGACCTGGATGCCAAGATCGAGGCCAACAAGGACGTCCTGTCGGCCATCATGATCACCTACCCATCCACCCACGGGGTCTACGACGCCGACGTGCGCGAGGTCTGTGACAAGATCCACGCCGCGGGCGGCCAGGTCTACATCGACGGCGCGAACATGAACGCCCTGGTGGGCCTCGCGCAGCCGGGCCAGTTCGGCGGCGACGTCAGCCACCTGAACCTGCACAAGACCTTCTGCATCCCGCACGGCGGTGGCGGACCGGGTGTCGGCCCGGTCGCTGTCGCCGAGCACCTGGTGCCATTCCTGCCCGGCGACGCTTCGGGCAGCTACACCGAACGCGACGGTGTGCCGGTAGTGTCCACCGCTTTCGGCTCCGCCGGCGTGCTGCCGATCTCCTGGGCCTACATCGCGATGATGGGTGGCGACGGGCTGACCGAAGCAACCAAGACCGCGATCCTGAACGCAAACTACATTGCCAAGCGCCTGAACGAGTACTTCCCGATCCTGTTCACCGGCAACAAGTCCCTGGTGGCCCACGAGTGCATCCTGGACCTCCGCGAACTGACCGCGAAAACCGGTGTGACCGCAGAAGACGTGGCCAAGCGCCTGATCGACTTCGGATTCCACGCACCAACGCTGTCCTTCCCGGTCTCCGGCACCCTGATGGTGGAGCCAACCGAGTCCGAGGACCTGGCGGAAATCGAACGCTTCATCGAAGCGATGATCACCATCCACCAGGAAATGCAGGAAGTGCTGTCCGGGGTCTACACCATCGAAGAGTCGCCGCTGCGCAACGCACCGCACAGCGCCACCGCGCTGATCTCCAGCAATTGGGACCGCAAGTACAGCGTCGAGCAGGCCGCCTTCCCGGTAGCCAGCCTCAAGCGCGACAAGTACTTCCCGGCCACCGGGCGCATCGACGGCGCAGCCGGTGACCGAAACCTGATCTGCTCCTGCCCAGCTCCTGAAGCCTTCGAAGACTAGGACATCGCGATGACTGAGACAAGCACCGATATCAAGCACACCGCGCTGCACGGCAAGCATGCCGAGCTTGGCGCTTCGTTCACCGACTTCGGCGGCTGGGATATGCCGCTGAAGTATGGTTCGGAACTTGCCGAGCACAAGGCCGTGCGTTCCACCGCGGGCCTGTTCGACCTGTCCCACATGGGCGAGGTATGGCTCACCGGTCCCCAGGCCGGCGAGGCGTTGAACACCGCGCTGGCCGGCAACCTGTCCATCATGAAGGTCGGCAAGGCGAAGTACTCGCTGATCCTCAACGAAGCGGGCAAGATCCTTGACGACTTGATCGTCTACCGCCTCGGCGAAGAGCGCTTCCTGGTCGTGCCAAACGCCGGCAACGCGCCGGTTGTGGCGGCCGCACTGGCCGAGCGCGCAGCAGGTTTCGACGTCGTGGTGGATGACGCCTCGGCACGTACCTCGCTGATCGCCGTACAGGGCCCGAACGCCGAGGCGATCGTGGCATCGCTGGCGGCCGATGAGCAGACCGCAGCCGCGGTGCAGGAACTGAAGTACTACGCGGCCATCGAAGTGGTTCTCGGCGGAATCGACGTGCTGCTGGCCCGCACCGGCTACACCGGCGAGGACGGCTTCGAGCTGATCATCGCCAACGAAGACGCCACCGCCATCTGGGACAAGACCGTCGCAGCCGGCACCGGCCACGAACTGGTCCCCTGCGGGCTGGCTTCGCGTGACTCGCTGCGTCTGGAAGCCGGCATGCCGCTCTACGGCAACGAGCTTTCCGTCGAGCGCACCCCCTTTGACGCCGGCTTCGCTCCGGTGGTGTCCTTCAAGAAGACCGAGAACTTTGTCGGTCGCGAAGCGCTGGAGGTACTGCGCGGACAGACACCGCCACGCAAGCTGGTGGGCCTGAAAGGTCTGGGCAAGCGCGCCGGCCGTGGCGGATACGCCATCGTCAAGGATGGGGCGGCCATAGGTGAGATCACCTCCGGCCAGCCATCGCCGACCTTGGGCTATCCGGTAGCACTAGGATACGTAGATGTTGAATTTAGTGAAGTGGGAACCGAGCTAGATGTCGACCTTCGTGGCAAGACATTGCCATTTGTGGTCGTAGAACTGCCGTTCTACACCCGAGCAAAGTAACGTTTAACCTAAGCGGGCGTTCGTAAGACGCCCACCATTTCCCTTGGGAGAGGAATTATCGTGAGTAAAGTTCTTTCATCGTTGCGCTACTCGGCCGAGCACGAGTGGATCGATGCAGCATCGCCAGCCAAGATCGGTATCACCCAGATCGCCGCCGACGCACTGGGTGACGTGGTCTACGTTGACCTGCCAGAAGTTGGCGACACCGTCACCGCGGGCGAGACCTGTGGCGAAGTCGAGTCCACGAAGTCGGTTTCCGACCTGTACTCGCCAGTGACCGGCACCATCGTCGAGATCAACCAGGAAGCTGCAGATAACCCTGCAATCCTGAACGAAGATCCATACGGCAACGGCTGGCTGTTCACCGTTGAAGTTGAGTCCGAAGGTCCGCTGCTTTCGGCAGCAGACTACGCCAGCGCGAACGGTGGAAACGTCGAGTAATGAGCAACAAGACTTTTGAATCCCTAGCCCCTGCATCATTGACTCAGTCCCTGGCGCAGCTCGATCCTGAGGTTGCCCAGCGGATCGATGCCGAGCTCGCTCGTCAGCAGCGTGGTCTGGAGATGATCGCTTCGGAGAACCATACCGCGCAGGC
>NZ_PCPW01000022.1:0-30046 GCF_002979835.1 Arthrobacter sp. MYb221
CAGTCCAGGTCGGTGGAGCCTGGCACCCAGCGCTGGTGTTTCGGCGCTCTTTGGCGTGGGAAGAATCAGTAACGGCCACCGGGAATCCTGGGTAGTGGATTTCGGTGACCGTCAAAGACCTCATGAAAAATCTGGGCTAATGCTCATTCTGTCGGCGCAAGTGCATAAGGTGGATTCATGCGATTGCTTCATACCTCCGACTGGCATTTGGGACGGACCTTCCATGGTGCGTCGTTGCTCGAAACCCAGCGCAACGTACTTCAGGAGATCATCGACATCACCCGCGAACAGCGGGTGGATGCGGTGCTGGTGGCCGGTGACATCTACGACCGGGCGCTGCCACATGTCGATGCGGTCCGCCTCTGCAACTGGGCGCTCGGTGAACTTCGCAAGACCGGGGCGACGCTGATCCTGACCAGCGGCAATCACGATTCCGCCTCACGGCTGGGCTTCGCCTCGGCACTGCTTGACTCCGCCGGGGTGCACATCTTCGCCGAACCCGCACGCATGCTCGAACCGGTGCTGCTCGACGGCGGGGACCACCAGGTGGCCGTCTACGGCATCCCGTACCTGGAGCCCCGCATGGTGATGGACGAGCTGCAGGTCGATCGGGCCAGCCATGAAGCGGTGGCCGGCGCCGCACTCACGCGCATCGAGGGGCATCTGGCCGGCTTGCGCCAGCAGGGTTCGCCGGTCGTCTCCGTAGCCATGGCTCATCTCTTTGCCGCCGGCGGACAGGGCAGCGACTCCGAACGAGAGCTGAGCACCGGAAATCTGGATGTGGTGCCGGCGCACCTGTTTGAGAACTTTGACTACACCGCGCTGGGACACCTGCATGGCCGGCAACGCATTACCGAACACATCCGCTATTCGGGTTCCCCCTTGGCCTACTCGTTCTCCGAGGTGAACCAGCGCAAGGGCGTGTGGCTGATCGATACCGGAGCCGAAGGCATCACCGGGTACCAGGAGGTCATCCTCTCGGTGCCTAAAAAGCTGGCCGTGCTCCGCGGAGACTTGGCGGACCTGCTCGCCGATGAGTCCCTCGAATACGCCCAGGACGCCTGGTGCCAGGTGACCCTGACCGATCCCGAACGTCCGGCCGATGCGATGAGCAAGGTGCGGACTCGATTCCCGGACACGGTGGTGCTGGCTTTCGACCCGCAAGGCGGCAAGGCGAAGGAAAAGTCCAGCTACTCCGAACGCATGGCCAAGGCGACCAGCACCGCGCAGGTCTGCTCGGACTTCATCGAACATGTCAGGGACCGGCACCCCGATGAACTCGAACGCGAATTGCTCGATTCGGTCATCCGCAGCACTCGTGAAGCACAGGTGAGCAAATGAGAATCCATCGGCTTAGAATTCAGGCTTTCGGCCCATTCGCTGGCGTCGAAGAAGTCAATTTCGACGAGCTGGCCTCCGGCGGACTGTTCTTGCTCGACGGTCCGACCGGTGCCGGGAAATCCAGCATCCTCGACGCGATCTGCTACGGCATCTATGGATCCTTGCCTGGAAATCGAGCCGGCAGCCGGCAGATCCGTTCGGACCATGCGGCGCTGGGAGTCGAACCGCAGGTCATCTGCGAGCTGACCATCGGGGACCGGCGATTCGAGGTCACCCGGTCGCCGGCATGGATGCGCCCGAGCAAACGCGGCAAGAATGGCATCACCGAACAAAAGGCATCCAGCGCGTTGCGCGAATTGGTCAAGGGGCAATGGGAAGCTCTCTCCACACGCAACGACGAGGTAGGCCAGGTCCTCGGGGGCCTCTTGGGACTGGACCGCGATCAATTCACCAAGGTGGTGATGCTTCCGCAAGGTGGCTTCGCCGACTTCCTGCGCGCCAAGGCCACCGCCCGTGAAGAGCTGTTGAGCAACCTCTTCGACACCAGCGATTACGCGAAGATCGAGGAAGAATTCAACGTACGGCTAGGCGAGGAACGCAAGAAGGCCGCCGCTGTTGAAGCGACGCTCAGCGCGCGTGAAAATGGCATACGCGAGGAAGCCACCGAGTACTTGGGGGCCCACGAAACGGGGGACCCGGAAGAGCCCGTGGAAGAGGTGGAGCAACCACTGGATTTAGCCGCAGAATTTGCGGGCTACGATGCCCGAATTCTTGCTCTAGCCACGGCGCATCAGGAAAACTGCGCAAACCAACGAATGCAACGCGACAAGGCGCTTAAAAACCAGCAATCCCTGGACGAACGCCGCCGCGTATTTGCCCGCCACGCCGAATTGCTGAGCCTGGAGGCAGAGCAAGAACGCATGCATCCCGCAGCCGTCCTTGCCGGACAGGGCCTTGAGCTCCATGGACGGGCCGCCGGAATCCGCGGCTATGAGGCTCAACTCAAGGACACGCAACGTGCGCTGAAAGAACTGACCGCGCCGTGGGAAGACAGCAAAGCCCAACTGCTGAAGGAGCACGGACTGCGGCTCCAGCCCAACGCCGAAGACCTTGAGAACATCCGAGTGCGCACGCTGAAATTGAGCAATCGGCTCGCAGTCCTCAAGGCGGCGGTGAGCGATGAGGCCAAGCAACAACGCCTTCGCCAAGAACTCAAAGAATCGATCGAACTGGCCGCCAAGCAGCTCAAGTCCCGCAGCGACGCGGAGAAGACGCTCGAACAATTGCGCCTTGGGCGCGATGAGCTTGCTGCGGATCCGGACAAGCTCGACGCGGTAGCCGCCGCCACGGCAAAACAACAGGCAACCGAAGAGCTGAAAACCGCGCAGGACTTGGTTGGCCAGGTCAAACTCCGCGATAAGCTCCGTATTGCGCTGACCAAAGCCGACATCGAGTATGCCGAGCAGAGCCTGAAGCTCAACGCCGCGGAAAATACGCATATCGCCGCGCAACGCACCCAACTGGAACAGAGCGCGCTGCGTCTTGCGGCGGCACTCGAAGACGGATCGCCCTGCCTGGTGTGCGGTTCGCTGGAACATCCACGGCCGGCCCAAGCCGAAGCCGGTGCCGAACTGATCGACGACGAACGGCTCGAAGCGCTGGAGAAAGAAGTCCAGGACGAACGCGACCTCCAGCAACGCAAGGCCAAGGCCCGTGACATCGCGACCACCAAATTCGAGGCAGCGGCCGAAGCCGCCCAGGAACTAACCGTTGAGGCGGGCCAGGCCAAAGCCGGCGAAGCGCAGGAAGCACTCGACGCGGCCGTTGCCGCACAAGCCCAGACTGCCGAGCTGGTTCGAAAACTCGAATCCCTGCGCACGCGCATCGAAGTAGAGACCGCGAAGGTCGCCGCGGCAGCGATGGACCACGCCGCGAGTACCAAGCAAGTGGAGTCCCTGAACACGCAGATTTCCGAGCTCGAGGAGAAACTCAGGCAGCTGCGTGAAGGCAGTGATTTGGGCATCGATGACGTAGTGCTGAAGGTACGCGCAGAATTCACGATCTTCAATCGCGCCTTGAACACGCTCAAGGACTACCTAGCGGCGGTGGATTCCGCGCAGAAGGCCCAAGAGAGCTGGACTCGTGAACGCGAAGAGGCCGGATTCGACGAGGACGCGAAATATGCGGCGGCGCTGCTGTCCACGGAGGCGCGCGAGGAATTCGAGCGCATCCATCACCAGGACACCGTACGTTCCAGCGCCATTGCCACGCTCAAGGGCTCCGAAGACTACCGGCGTGCCCGGGAATTCAGCGCCGCGGGCATTAAAACACCGACCGAGGAAGACCTGCGCGAGGCACGGGAGAACGCCAAATTGGCCGAGGAGCTGTTCGAGAGCGCACGCCAGGACGAGGTGCTCGCGCAGACCCAACTCGAACGGCTGCGCAAATCCGTCACGGCACTGGCCGAGTATCGTTCGGAATCAGGACCGGTGATCGACGCATACCGGCGCCTTCGCGACCTCGCCGAAGTAATTCGTGGTGGGGGAGAGAACAAGTACAAAATGACGCTCAGCACCTATGTGCTGGCGGCGCGCTTGGAAGAAGTCGCCGCGGCCGCGACCGAGCGATTGATGATCATGTCCTCGAATCGCTACTCCTTGCACCATGATGATTCGACCCGCGGCAACTCGAAGTCCGGTCTGGGCTTGCGTGTGCGTGATTCATGGACCGGCAAGGAACGCGATACCCAGACGCTGTCCGGCGGTGAAACCTTCATGGCCTCGCTGGCGCTCGCGCTTGGTCTGGCCGACGTCATTTCCCATCACAGCGGTGCCGTGGACATGCAGACGCTCTTCGTCGATGAAGGCTTCGGCTCCCTTGATGCGGAGACCCTGGAGCAGGTTATGGAAGCGCTGGAATCGCTGCGTGCCGGAGGGCGGATGATCGGCCTGGTTTCACACGTTTCAGAGATGAAACAACGCATTTCCAACCGTGTCACGGTCACCAAGACGCAGCATGGGTCGACCATCGATATGACTCCGGAAGTGATGCTCGCTATATGAGCTAGACATTGCCGAAGACGCTGGTATGTTGAAAGTAGTGCCATCAGGCATGTCTGGGAAATTTTGTGTGTCGGGGGGCGTGGGACGACACACGCTTTGTTGTGGAGAATTGTTGACTCAACATATGTTGTCCAACGAACCAAACGAAATCATCGAACCTAAACCAGGTTTTGCATCATTGGTTCCGATGGTTGGTACCGCGTACCTTCCGTTATCTTTCTTTGCCCGGCTTCCGCTGGCAATGCTCACCATCGGGTCCATGACCCTGGTGACTGCCTCCTCGGGATCCTATGCACTCGGCGGCCTGAGCGCCGCCATGGTCGGCTTGGGTTCGGCCATCGGCGGACCGACGCTCGGCTATCTGGCCGACCGCTTAGGGCAGCGCCCGGTCCTCATTCCGGCTGCGATCCTGCACACCATCTTGCTGCTCATACTCACCTGGTATGGAAACAGCGGGCCGGGCATGGTGGTCGGCGTGCTCGTGCTGATTTCCTTGCTTGCCGGTGCCACCGGCCCGCAAGTCGGCCCGATGTCACGGGTGCGCTGGATTTCGATGACACGCCAGCAGAAGAGAAACCCGAAGGTGCTCACCGCTGCGCTCAGCCTTGAATCCATGCTCGACGAGCTCGGCTTCGTCTTTGGCCCGGTAGCCGTTGGCCTGCTGGCATCGCTGCTGCACCCCACCTTGCCATTGTTGATTGCCGCGGTGCTCACCGTGGTGCTCGTCCCGGTCTTTGCCAAGCACCGCACCGGTGACGCGGTGAAGCTGCACGCCGCCGCCGCGCAGACCGGAAAGGTCCGCATCGGTCGTGCCCGGCTCGCCGCGATTGGCGCACTGGTTACGGGCATGATCGGATTGGGCACCGTCTTTGGCTCATCGGCCGCGGGCACCCTCGCCTTTGCCGGCGCCCAGGGGGACTCGAACCAGGGCGGACTGCTCTACGGAGCGATGGGAATTTCCAGCGCCTTGGCTGCCGTGTCCGTGGCCGCCTGGCCGCAAGGGTTCAGCCAGATCAACCGCTGGATCACCTGCGGCTTGGCGCTGACTATCGCCAGCTTCGGATTGCATTTTGCGGCAACCGTCCCATGGATGCTGCTGGCCTTGTTCGTCGCAGGCTTCGCGGTGGGGCCGGTAATCGTGACGGTGATGACCCTCGGCGGGGAGGTCGCTCCGCCGAAGTTGCTGTCCACCGTGATGACGCTGCTGTCGGCGGGCATCGTGGTGGGTACCTCGATCGGCAACGGATTGGCCGGGCTGCTCGCCGACTCGGCAGGCTATCTCGGGGCCTTCTGGGTCTCCAGCGCGGCCGCATTCCTGATTCTGCTCGCCGCATTGGCCATGAAGCTGATCGTCTCCCGGGCGCCGTCCTTGTCGCGGGTGCGGTAGCGCAGTTTGTGATTCAGCGAAGGCTCCTTCCCGGGTGGGAAGGAGCCTTCGCTCATCTGTGGTGCTTTTGCTGGCGCTAGTCCAGCTCGTCGCCGATGTTCAGCGCAGCTTCCTTGAGCGCGCGGACAATGCGTTCGCGATCATCCACGGTGCTCGTGGCGAAGACTACCGCGATCGCCGCAGGTGTTGGCCCGTTGTGGGAGATGGGAACCGCAATGGCCGTGACACCTTGGATCACTTCATCCTCACTGGTGGCGTACCCCTCGATGCGCGCGGCGCGCGCAGGCTCCCGGTACTCGATACCGGTTTGCATCGCGTCCCATTGGCCGCGCGTGTATTTGGACTGGATCGCGATCCCCGGGGCACCGATATCCATGCCATGGACCGAACCGGGGCGGTGAACGATGGCGCGGTGCGAGTGCAGCGGTTCGACCGACTGCAAGGTGGTGCACATGTCATGCTCCCAGACGGCGATGAAGGCGGTCATCGACAGTTCGTTGGCGATCTTGGTCAGCTCCGGCATCGCGGCGGTTTGCAGGTCACGCTGCACCGACCGGGCCAGCGCCGCTAATCCCGAGGCGGTTCGAATCCGGCCGGCTTCGTCGCGGCTGAGCAGACGGTGCTCTTCCAAGGTGCGCAATATCCGGTAGGCGATGGAACGGTGCACGTCGAGCTCGGCGGCGATTTCCGCGATGGTCAGATTGACCGTGGAGTCCGCAACGATCTCCAATACCCGGATACCACGAGACAAAGTTTGCGAGGATGACATCTTCTTCATTCCGGCGCTGCCGCCGAAAATTCCGACGGACAAATCGCCTTGGGCTCGACGCTAGTAGTTCTCAAAGCGAGTCTAAGGGTTCTCTATCCGAACGGCGAATTCGTTTTTTGAATTTCCTTGCCCCGCAGGTCTGCTGAATCGCCCGTGGTCCCACGGCCCGAAATGTGGCCCGCGCCTCGTTGGCTTGTGAGGATGATCACTCATAATCTACTATTGGTTTGTTACCCGTCCGAACGGTCGGTATTTAATCGCATCTTCAGCTGAGGACACTCGCACATGTCTACAACCGTATCCCGCACCCAGGAAGAGCGGCGCGTTCTCGCCGGCACCCTGGTCGGTACCACCATCGAGTGGTACGACTTCTTCATTTTTGCCCAGCTCACCGCAACCTTGCTGACTCCGCTGTTCCTGGAACCGCTGGGTGAATCGAACCCTGCGTTGGCGCAGATCCTTTCCTTCGCCATGATCGGCATTTCCTTCTTCTTCCGTCCGTTGGGCGCCGTCGTGGCTGGCCACCTGGGCGACCGCTACGGCCGGAAGAAGATCCTGGTGCTGACGCTGATCCTCATGGGCGTGGCCACCTCGCTGATCGGTGTCTTGCCGACCTACGCTGCGATCGGCATCGGCGCGCCAATCCTGCTGGTGCTCTTGCGTGTGATCCAGGGCTTCTCGGCAGGTGGCGAATGGGGCGGAGCGGCGCTGATGGCCGTGGAGCACGCACCGAATGCCCGTCGTGGCTACTTTGGCGCCTTCCCGCAGATCGGTGTGCCCATCGGCATGATTCTGGCCACCGGGCTGCTGTTCATCCTGCGGGTGTCGATGACTCCCGAACAGTTCCAGTCATGGGGCTGGCGCATTCCATTCCTGCTGTCGGTGGTGCTGATTCTTGTCGGCTACATGATTCGCCGCGCGGTGGAAGAGTCCCCGGTCTTCAAGGCCATGGCACAGCGCAAGGCTTCGGAGCACACCCCGCTGCGCGAACTGATGAGCACGAACCTCAAGCAGGTACTGCAGGCGGCGCTGATCTTCGTTTCCAACAACGCGGCCGGTTACCTGGTGATCGCGTTCTTCATCTCCTACACCACCAAGGTGCTGGGGATGGAGCTGGCGCCGATCCTGCTGGCGACCACCATCGGCTCGGTCGGCTGGCTGATCTTCACCCTGGTCGGCGGCTGGCTTTCGGATAGGATCGGACGCCGCAATACGTTCGTCATCGGCTACGGGATTGTGTTCGTCTGGATGATTCCGATGTTCATGCTCGTGGACACCGCGAATATCGTGCTCTACACGATCGGGATTTTTGTGCTCACCATCGGCCTGGGTCTTTCCTACGGCCCGCAGTCGGCGATGTACGCCGAGATGTTCCCGGCACGCATCCGCTACTCGGGCATCTCCATCGGCTACGCGCTCGGTTCGATCCTCGGCGGCGCCTTCGCCGCTACCGTCGCGCAGATCCTGCTGACCGCTACCGGTTGGTCCGGTTCGATCGCGGTCTACATTATGGTGCTGACCGTGATTTCCGCCGGCGCTGTGCTGTGGGTTGGCGAAACCCAGGGCCGCAACCTGCATCTGGAAGAAGTTGAAGGCGAAGAGGCTCCGGCATCCACCCTCGGCTAGTCATGCCGCGGCCAAAACAATAACTTAATAGCGGCGACGCGCCCACCGGCCTAGGCCGGTGGGCGCGTTGTCGATGAACGCACGATGAGCCGATGCTTGATCTGGTGCCCCTCGGCGGCTTCCAGCCCGCGGATGGTGCGCAGCAGCATCGCCACGGCCGTTTCGCCCTGTTCATGCGGACGCTGCTCGATGGTTGTCAGGCCGAACATTTCGGCGAGCTCATGATTGTCGATGCCGATCACCGACAGATCGTGGGGAAGCTGCAGGCCCAGATCCCGGGCGGCGAGCATCGCCCCGATGGCCATCTCATCGCTCGCGGCAAAGATCGCGGTGGGGCGGTGCCCCGGGTGGCCGAGCAGCTGCTTGGCCGCCTCGTAGCCTTGGGCCATGGTGAAATCAGCACCCATATACAATTCGTCGTCCACGCTCAGGCCGGCTTCGCGCAAGGCGCGTTCGTATCCGGCGCGGCGCTGGGTGGGGAGCTGGAAATCCAGGTCGGTTTCCTGGCTGCCGCCGATATGCGCGATCCGCGTATGGCCCAAGGTGATCAGGTGTTCGGTGGCCAGGGCCGCGACGGCTTCCTCATTCAAATACAAGGTGGGTGCCCCGGGCAGCGGCCCGCCCACTCCCACCAGGGGTTTATCCAGTGCATGCAGGGCGGCTACCTCGGCTTCGCTGAGCTCGACGTTCACCGCGATCACCGCGTCCACGCGTTGGCGCAAGAGGAAATCTGAGAAGACCTTTTCGCGCTGATCGACGTCCTTGCTCAACTGGTACAGCGTGGTGTCGTAGCCTTCGCGCATCAGCGCCGTGCTGATCCCTTCGAGCACCGAACCGTAGTACCAGCGGTTGATCATCGGCACCAGCACCCCGATATTGCGCGTTCGCCCCGAGGCCAGCCCCGAGGCGCTGGAGGAGACGACGTAGTCCAGCTCGTCGGCCGCGCGGCGCACCGCGGCCAGGGTGGTGGCCGAGACGTTGCCGCGGCCCGAAAGCGCTCGGGAAACGGTGGCGATGGAAACCCCTGCGGCTTCAGCCACGTCCTTGATACCGGCCACGTTGACCCTTCCTCGATGAATTGCTGAGCGGGTGCGGCATCCGTTGCCCGGATGCCGCACGTACTTTCGAGACTACCGGGCGCTACCGGCGCTCGGCGCCAAGCCACAAGGCCGATTCGGCCTCGATGACCCCGGGCCGTGACTGTTCGGCGCTGGCCTGCAAGACCGGCAGGCCGGCGAGCTGGCCGGGTAGCTCGGCGCGTTGCCCGGCGAAATTCACGATGACGGTCACCGCACGGTTGCGCAGCGCCAGCAGCTGCTCGCTGCCGGTCTCCAGCCATTGCACATCGCCGGAGCCCAACTGGTTTTCGCGGCGCAGGCGCAGCAGCGAGCGGTACATATTCAGGGTCGAATCGGGCTGCGCGGCTTGTTCCGAACGCGCGTAGCGCTCCCAGCTGGCCGGCTGCGGCAGCCAGCTTTCCCCGCTGGCGCTGAAGCCGAAGGCCGGGGCCGCGGCTTCCCAGGGGATGGGAACGCGGCAGCCGTCGCGGCCGTAGCGTTCGCCGTTGGTGCGGAACCAGGTAGGATCCTGCCGGGCGGCATCGGGCAGCTCCATGGCTTCGGGCAGGCCGAGCTCTTCGCCCTGATAGAGGTAGGCCCCGCCGGGCAAAGCCAGCATCAATGCGGACGCCGCCCGCGCCCGGCGCAGTCCGCGCGCCGGATCCGGGTGATTCGGCGTGAGCGGGCCGATGCCTTCGCCCTGCGGGTTGTCGTCGCGCAATGCCAAGCGCGAGGCGTGGCGCACCACATCGTGGTTGGAGAGCACCCAGGTGCTCGGCGCGCCGACGGCGCCGAAGGCGCGCAGGGAGTCGTTGATGACCTGCCGAAGCGCGGGCGCATCCCACTCGGTGCCCAAATACGGGAAGTTGAATGCCTGATGCATTTCGTCATCACGCACCCACTTGGCCATCAGCTCCAGCGGGCTGACCCAGGCTTCGGCGCAAAGCACCCGCTCGCCTTCGTACTCGTCCAGCACCTGGCGCCAGTCGCGGTAGATTTCGTGCACGCCGTCCTGGCCCCACCACGGGGCGAGCACCTCGTCGCCGCCCATGGAATCGCCGTGCGCCGGGGGAGTGAAATCCGGCAAGCCCTCGGCCTTGATCATGCCGTGGGCGACATCCACGCGAAATCCGTCGGTGCCGCGGTCCAGCCAGAAGCGCAAGACATCGCGGAACATGGCGCGCACCTCTTCGTTATGCCAATTGAAGTCGGGCTGGGAGGAATCGAAGATGTGCAGATAGGCCTGGCCTGGGGAGCCATCCGGTGCGGCGGTCCGGGTCCACATGGGGCCGCCGAACACCGACTCCCAGTTGTTGGGCAGCGCGCCGGCGGGGGCGTCGCGGAAGATGAAGCGGTCTCTTTCGGGGGATCCAGGTGCGGCGTTCAAAGCTTGCTGGAACCAGGGGTGCTGATCGGAGCAATGGTTTGGCACCAGATCGATGATCACGCGCAAGCCGAGTTCGTGGGCCCGGGCCACCATCTTGTCGAAGTCGGCCAAGGTGCCGAACAGCGGATCGACATCGCAGTAGTTGGCCACGTCGTAGCCGCCATCTTTTTGCGGGGAGGTGAAGAAGGGGGAGAGCCAGATGGCGTCGATATCCATGTCGGCTAGGGAATCGAGGCGCGAGGTGATGCCTGCCAGATCGCCAATGCCGTCCCCGTTGGCGTCGGCGAAGGAACGGGGATAGATCTGGTAGATCACCGAGGTGCGCCACCATTCCGAGCCGTGCCCGGACGCTGGGGATTCCGAAAGAGTGCGCGATTGAGTCATGCCGGTAACGATAGGCGATGAACGCACGATTGTAAACGCTTCCATTAAACCGTGAAGACGCAGACGGGTTCGGCGTGGTGAGGTTCGATCAATTCCGGATGCCTGCGGGAGGTGTTGCCAAACCTGATGATTTGTGTCACTCTGGAAACGCTTACATTCACGTCGTGATTCACGACACAAAATCAGTCCGGCCCAGGCGCAGCAGATCGAGACTCAGCCGGCGCAGATGAACCAAGTTGCCACGAAAGGTACACCCAATGAAGGTGAACACTCGCTCCCTGATAGTCGGCGGGGCCATGACGGCCATCGCCGCCCTCTCGCTGACCGCCTGCGGCGGATCCGGCACGAGCACCGAACCGGCGGCCTCCAACTCCCCGGCGGCTTCCTCCTCGGCACCGGCATCCGCCGGATCGCTGACCGTCTGGGTGGATGCCAACCGCGAACCGGTGCTGAAACAGGCGGCCAAGGAATTCGCCGCCAGCAGCGGCGTGAAAGTGGATCTGGTCATCAAGGACTTTTCCAAGATCCAGGAAGACTTCCTTCGCCAGGTTCCCACCGGCAAGGGTCCAGACATCACCATCGGCGCCCACGACTGGTTGGGCAACCTGGTAAACAACGGCGTCGTGCAGCCGGTCGAACTCGGCGATAAGGCGGCGGACTTCCAAGACGTCGCGGTCACCGCGATGAGCTACGAGGGCAAGGCCTACGGCGTTCCATACGCCACCGAAAACCTGGCGCTGCTGCGCAATACCGAGCTGGCCGGTGAAGCACCGGAAAGCTTTGAGGACATGATCGAGGCGGGCGAAGAATCGGGTGCCGAATTCCCATTCCTGGTCCAGGTCTCCGAAACCGGGGACCCCTTCCACCTGTACCCATTCCAGGCCTCCTTCGGCGCACCGGTCTTCGGCACCGATGAGACCGGCGCCTACGACGCCAGCAAGTTGGAACTGGGCAACGACGGCGGTGCAGAATTCGCCAAGTGGATGGCCGAGCAGGGCAAGGAAGGCACGCTGAAAACCTCGGTGGACAGCGACATCGCCAAGGAGAAGTTCATCTCCGGAGACTCGCCATTCCTGATCACCGGCCCATGGAACGTCGAGGCCGCCGAAGAAGCGAAAATCGAGCTGTCCATCGACCCGATCCCCAGCGCCGGCGGCGAACCGGCCCAGCCATTTGTCGCCGTCCAGGGGTTCTTCGTCTCCTCCAAGACCGAAAACCTGTTGGCAGCCACCGAATTCTTGACCAACTACATCGGCACCGAAGAGGTGCAGACCGAATTGTATGCGGTCGGCGATCGCCCGCCGGCAAACAAGGCTGCCTTCGAAGCAGCCAAAGCCGACGAGGTAGTTGCCGCCTTCGGCGAGGTCGGCGAGAACGGCGTTCCGATGCCGAACGTGCCGGAAATGGCAGCGGTCTGGGAATTCTGGGGTGTGGCCGAGGCGGATATCATCTCCGGCAAGGCCAAGGATCCAGTCAAGCGCTGGGATGAAATGGCTGCGGACATCGAAGCCGCAATTTCCAAGTAAACACCAGCGGCCGCTGGGATCCGACCCGCCTGGGCGGACCCCGGCGGCCGCAGCATCGATTATCGCTCACTAAAGATCGCTCGAGGAACTCCGGGATGACCATGAAAACCACCGCGCCGAAAGACCGTGCGCCGCAGGATGAACCAGCTAGGCTTTCCTCCACGGCCCAAGGCTTCACGCGCAACCTGAACACCGGGCTCGGAGCGATGCTCGTCAAGATCCTGGCCATCGCGGTCCTCGACGCGACGGCGCTCTTCGCGGTGTTCCTGGCCGTAGCCAAGGATGCGCTGCTGATCGCCAGCATCATCGCGGTGATCACCTTGGTCATCAACGCCATTTACTTCAAGCGCGGCTGGCTGCCGGCAAAGTACCTGGCTCCCGGGGCGGTGTTCCTGCTGATCTTCCAGGTCTTCGTGATCGGCTACACCGGGTATATCGCCTTCACCAACTACGGCTCCGGGCATAATTCGGACAAGGACGACGCGATCATGTCGCTGCTGCAAAGCAACCAGCAGCGCGTGCCGGAATCCGCCGGCTACCCGGTCACCGTGCTCGAAGGCGCCGATGGCCTGGCCCTCCTGGTCGAACGCGAGGGGCAGTCGCTGATGGGCGACGTCCAGCACCCGCTGGCACCCATCGACCCGGACGCGCTAGGGCAGTACACCCAGCTTTCCTTCGCCGACCTGCTCGGCCGCCAGCAGGAAGTCACCTCGCTGGCGGTGCCGATGAGCGAGAACCCGGCCGACGGAACGCTGCGCACCTCCGACGGGCGCACCGCCTACCAATACACCTCCACCCTGGTCTATGAGCCAAACGCGGACACGATGACCGATTCGACCACCGGCCTCGTCTACCGGGATACCGGAGTCGGAGCCTATAGCGCGCCAAGCGGCGAGCAGCTCATGCCCGGCTGGTCGATCAACGTCGGCTTTGACAACTTCACCCGCGCGGTTACCGACTCCTCGATCCGCGGCTCGCTGATCTCCGTGACCGCCTGGACCTTTGGCTTCGCCTTCCTCTCGGTGGCCACCAGCTTCTTCCTCGGCCTATTCCTGGCCATCGTGTTCAACGACCTGCGGATGAAGGGGCGCAAGGTCTACCGGGTGATCTCGATCCTGCCCTACGCGTTCCCCGCCTTCCTCGGCGGCCTGGTCTGGGCCGGCATGCTGAACAAGGACTTCGGCTACGTGAACCAGGTGCTCTTCGGCGGGGCGTCGATCCCGTGGCTGACCGACCCGTGGCTGGCGAAGTTCTCGGTGCTCTGGGTCAACCTGTGGCTGGGCTTCCCGTACATGTTCCTGGTGTGCACCGGTGCGCTGCAGTCGATTCCCGACGAACTGGCCGAGGCGGCCAAGATCGATGGGGCCAAACCCTGGCAGATCTTCCGGCTGATCAAATTGCCGCTGCTGCTGGTCTCCGTCGCCCCGCTGCTGATCTCCTCCTTCGCGTTCAACTTCAATAACTTCAACGTGATCTACATGCTCACCGAGGGCGGGCCGCGGCTAGCCGATTCGGGGATGAACGTCGGGGCCACGGACATCTTGATCTCCATGGTGTACAAGGTCGCCTTCGTCGGCTCGCAACGCGACTACGGGCTGGCCAGCGCGTTTTCCATCATCATCTTCCTGATCGTCTCGCTCGTCGCGGTCATCAGCTTCAAGCAGACCAAGGCCTTGGAGGAACTGAACTAATGAGTACTTCGATTTCCACCCCACGCAAGGCGCCGAAAAAGGGCTTTGGCCAATGGTTCGCGGCCACCGGCTGGCGGCACCTGATCGGTGTGGCCCTGTGCATCTACGCGGCCTTCCCGCTGCTCTACGTGCTCTCCGCCTCGCTGAATCCCAATGGCACCCTGCTCTCCTCCAACGGCTTCTTCTCCACCATCGGCTTCGAAAGCTACGCCAAGTTGTTCGCCAACGAACAGCGTCCCTTCGCCGCCTGGTTCGCCAACACCATGTTCATCGGGCTGACCACCGCCGCCGCCTCGGTCTTCCTCGGCGCGCTCGCCGCCTACAGCTTCAGCCGGATGCGCTTCAAGGGGCGGCGCTTCGGGCTGGTCTCGCTGCTGGTCGTGCAGATCTTCCCGCAGCTGCTGGCCGTGGTGGCGATCTTCATCCTGCTGACCACGCTGGGAGAGGTGTACCCGGGGTTGGGCATCGACAACCAGATCGCGCTGATCATGGTCTACCTCGGCGGCGCGCTGGGCGTGAACACCTATCTGATGTACGGGTTCTTCAACACCGTGCCGGTGGAAATCGACGAGGCCGCCAAGATCGACGGGGCCGGGCATGCACGGATCTTCTTCACCATGATCCTGCGCCTGGTCGCACCGATCCTCGCCGTGGTGGGGCTGCTGTCCTTCATCTCCACCACCAGCGACTTCGTGATCGCCTCCGTGGTGCTGGTCAGCCCGGAAAACCAGACCCTGGCGGTGGGCCTGTACTCCTACGTTTCCGAGGAGTTCACCTCAAACTGGTCGGTGTTCGCCGCCGGTGCGGTGCTCGCCGCGATCCCGGTGATGGCGCTGTTCCTTTTCCTGCAGAAGTACATCGTTGGCGGGCTGACCGCAGGGGCCGGAAAATAGGCGCCTGCCGATCGCCCTGAAAAGGGACTGCCACGTGATGGGACACTGCAAACGCGGTGTCCCATCCGCCTTCGCGAAACTGGCCGGTCCACCGCGTAAAGTAAGCCCCATGAAGTCACGCCTTCCCCGAGCCTCGCGCAAATATGTGGAGCAGCTGCGCCACGAGTTGAGCCACCTGACTCCTGCGGAACGAAATAAGATCATCGAGCAGACGCGGGCAAAAATCCACAAGCTCCCGGGGCGTGGCCGCACCCAGGTTGAGCTGATCGAACAGCTGGGAACCGCGGGCATGCGCGCGGCGAAATTCCAGCGCACCGCACCCGAGGCGCTCCAGGTGCGCAGCGGCAAGGAATTCCTGAACCGCATCCTCGGCTGGCCGATCCTCGCCTTTGCGCTGCTCACCACCGTAGTGGTGTACTTCGGCCCCATTGCGGCACCGGGAAACGCCGGCGACTGGACGCCCTTCGCCGACGGCGCGAACGGGGGACTAGCGCGGCTCGAAGCGCTGGTCGGAGCGCAGGTGATCTGGGTGGCGATCCTGCCGGTGCTGCTCAGCGTGGTGGGCCTTTACCTGCAGAACATTTTCTCCACGGTCATCGGGTTGCTTGGCGCGAGCTTCATGACGCTCGTGGTGGTCGTGGGGTCCTCGGGCATCGGACTCTTCTTCCTGCCCATCACCGTGCTGCTCTGGGCGCAGGTGCTCACTCCACTGATCATGATGCGCGGCTCCATGGCCCGGCCCGGCCCGCTGTGGCTGATCGCCGGGGCATTGCTCGTGCTGGCCACCGGGGTCTGGGTGGTTTCCGCGGGGCTGCGCACCAGTGAGCTGAACGGCTGGCTGATCATCGGTCCGGCGAGCCTGCTCGGCCTGCTCGCGGTGCTGCTGCCCACCCGCCAATGGTGGGCGCACATCCTCTTGGTCAGCGTCGGCATTCTGGTGATCGCCGCCGGCCTGGTCGCCGCGTTCAACTCCATCGGCTCGCTGGCGCTCATCGGCCCATGGGCTTCCGGAGGCGTCGCGTTCGCCGTAGGGCATCTGGCGCTCGCCGGAAATCTCTGGCACGAGCGGGCACGCAAGCTGCTGGCGCTGTATTAGACCCATTGTTGCGATAAAAACCGGTAGGCCGGCGAGATACCGAAAGCGGGCGCTGTCTAGGCCTAGACTGTTGCTATGAGCGAAGCCACAAACCAGCCACCGGAGATTTCTGCAAAGCGCGGGCGCGGCCGCCCACGCAAGGATTCCAACTGGACCACATTCGCCCGCGAGGATCTGGTCGAACGGGCGCTGTCCATCGCCGGGGACGAAGGCTTTGCGGCGGTGACCATGCACCGCCTGGCCGCCGAGTTCAAGGTGACCCCGCGCGCGCTCTACAACTACGTCAAGGACCGCCAGGAAATCATCAACCTCGCGGTGGAGCTCTTCTTGGACAAGGCGCCGCTGATCGATTTTGATCCGGCGCACTGGCAGGCGAGCGTACGCATGGCCTATGCCGAATCGCGCCGGCTCCATCGGGCGTTCCCGCGGGCCTCACTGGTGGGCATGGAGGAAAACGTCAATGTGACCATCGGTCCACGGCATGCGCTGCTGGTTGAGAGATTGCTCCAGTTCTACGTCGATATCAACTTGCCGCTGAACACCGCGGTCACCATGGTTCGCGCGCTGGAACAGGATGTGCTCGGCTTCGGGCTGCGCTTCGACTACACCTATGACCGGCTGCCGGAGGAGCATAAAGAACTTGTCACCCGCGTGATGCCAGAATCGCGGCTGGATGCCGCCGCGCAGGTGGCCGCGCCGCAATGCCGCGCGGCGCTGCAGCTGCCCGGCCAAACCAGCGACGAAATGTTCGAGGACCTGATCGAACTGCGCATCATCGCGATCGAAGCGATCCTGGCCAAGAACGTGGCCTCCCACTAGGGAATAAGTTCTCGACTCCGTGCGCTGAACTACTTGTGCACGCCATCCGGCCACCGCCGCTGGCGCAGTTAAATCGTGGAAAGTTGGACTATGCCCGAGCGATCTTTGACGGTACCGGAACCGCTGTCGTCCGGCGCGCGCTGGCGACTGCTCTGGGTGCTGCTGGCGACCATGTTCATGTCCCTGGTCAGCGTCAGCATCGTGAACGTGGTGCTGCCATCGATCGAGACCACCCTCGGTGCCTCCGAAGCCGATATGCAGTGGGTGCTGGCCGGCTACGCGCTGACCTTCGGTGTGGTGCTGGTGGCCGCCGGCCGTGCCGGAGACGTGCTGGGCCGCGGCGTGGTGTTCGTTGCCGGCGTGGTCATCTTCACGCTCTCATCCATCCTCGCTGGCCTGGCGCCGGACCCGACGAGCCTGAACATTGCCAGATTCATTATGGGCTTGGGATCCGGGCTGCTCAACCCGCAGGTGATGGGCATGATCCAGCAGCATTTCAAGGGCCCCGAACGCGGACGCGCCTACGGGCTGCTCGGTACCGTCATCGGCGTCTCCGTGGCGATCGGCCCGGTGCTCGGCGGCTTCCTCATCGGTTGGCTTGGACCCGATGCCGGGTGGCGCTGGACGTTCTTGATCAACGTACCGGTGGGCATCATCGCCGTGCTCTTGGCCTTGCTCTGGCTTCCCCGACCGCTGCTCGTGCGCGGCACCGGAAAGCTGGACCTGGACCCGGTGGGCGGCGTATTGCTGGCGGCCGGCCTGCTCGCCTTCCTGCTGCCTTTTGTGCAGGGGCGCGAAAACCCCGCCCTGTGGGCGCTGCTCGTCGTGGGCCTGGGGATCTTGGTCTTCTGGGTGCACTGGGAGAAGAAGTACAAGGCGCGCGGACGCGCCCCGATGGTCGAATTGTCCTTGTTCAAGATCTCCAGCTTCACCAACGGAAGCCTGATCGCCGGGCTGTACTTCATGGGAGTCAGTAGCGTCTGGGTTCTGGTGGCCATCTATGTGCAAAGCGCGCTGGACTTCAGCGCCCTGCAGGCGGGGCTGATCTGCCTGCCGGCGGCCTTGCTCTCGGCAGTCAGTTCCCAGCTGGCAGGAAACTACGTGATGAGTGTCGGACGCAAGCTGATCGTCTTCGGCGCCGGCAGCGCGTTGTTCGGCCTGCTGGCCACGATTATGGTGGTGGAGCTCGAAGCACGGGGTCTGCTCAACATCTGGTGGATGATGCTCTCGCTGGCCTTCATCGGCATCGCCCAGGGATTCATTATTTCCCCGAACCAGACCTTGACGCTGATGGAAGTTCCCGTGGAAAACTCCGGCAGCGCCGGAGGGCTCATGCAGACCTCGCAGCGTGTCGGCACCGCCGTGGGCCTGGCAATGATCACCGCGATCTTCTATGGGGTGAACCATCTGTCCGGCTGGACCAACGCGATGAGCTTCTCCTTCGTAGCCATCGCGCTGTTGGTGCTGATCACCATGTTTGTCGCCATTATCGATCAGCGCAAAGGGCACCGGGACCTGATCTCGATCGCCTAAGCGACCGCTCGAAAGAGCCACCGCCGTGGCCGTCCGCGGCTATCACTCCGCGCCGTGCGCCTGTGTCCCGAAAGGTGCCTGGACCGGCTAGGCCGGCTTTTAGTTCTGGATCTCGATGTCGCCAAGGGCATAAATGCGCCGTTTTCGACGGCGCCCTCCCAATGTGAATCCCTGCGTTCGCCCTTCATTGGCTTCTAATCCACCGCGTAATTCCACCTATCTGGCCTAGTCATTTCGTTTCAGATGGCGTTATGGGGCGAGGCTCCGCAGAATTGTTCACGAAAAGTGTTGCTGTGGTCCGCATCACTTGCTACAGTTTTACCGCTCAAGGGGATGCTATTCCCATTGCATGGGAAAATATTGCAAGTTGAACAGGGGTCAAAACATTGACTGAGAATCTACATCTAGGCGAGAACAATCTGCCGCTGGCCGGTATCCGTGTGCTGGAATTGGGAAATTTCGTCGCCGCACCGTTTGCCGCCCGCATCTTCGGTGACTTCGGCGCAGAGGTGATCAAGATTGAACGGCCTAACGTGGGCGATGAATTGCGTGACTGGCGCAAGAGCCGAGGCTCGACTTCGATGCTCTTCCGTACCGTGGGCCGCAATAAGAAGTCCGTGGCGCTGGATCTACGCAGCGAACTCGGGGCCGAAGCGATTAAGAAGATCGTTGCCAGCACCGATGTGATCATCGAGAACTTCCGCCCTGGCACCCTGGAAAAGTGGGGGCTGGGGCCGGAGGTGCTCAACGAAATCAACCCGAATCTGGTGATCGTGCGCATTTCGGGCTACGGCCAAACCGGCCCCTACAAGGACCGGGCGGGCTTTGGCAGCTCGGCCGAGTCCTTCGCCGGGCTGCGCTACATCACCGGCGAACCCGACCGTCCGGCAGGCCGCGCCGCGGCAAGCCTCGGCGATACCGTCGCCGGGCTCTACGGAGTAATCGGCGCGCTGATGCTGATGCTCAACCGGGCCCGCGGCGGCAGCAACCAATCAAGCAACGTGGTAGACGTGGCCCTGTATGAGGGGATCTTCTCGCTGCTCGAATCCCTGGTTCCGGACTACGACGCCTACGGCATGGTCCGCCAGCGCACCGGCGGGCGACTGCCTGGCGTGGTGCCCACCGGATCCTATACCTGCGCGGACGGTCTAGAGGTGGTGATCGGCGGGAACTCCAACTCGGTTTTCGTCCGGCTGATGAAGGCCATCGGACGCGAAGACCTTGCAACCGATACCAGCCTGCTGACCACCGAAGGCCGCGGGGCACGCGAAGAAGAGCTGAACGGCGCCATCGAATCCTTCACCGGGAGCATGCCACTGGAGCAGGCGCTCGAAGTCCTGGACGCCGCCGGAGTTCCCGCCGCACCGGTCTACGACGCCCCATCGATCGCCAAGGACGAGCACTATATCGCCCGCGGCATGATCGAAACCCATGAGGTCGTCATCGACGACGAACCAGAGCTGATTCGCTTCCCCGGTGTGGTCCCGAAAATTCCAGGCCATGAGGGGTCCGTGCGCTGGGTAGGGCCGGAACTCGGCGAGCACACCGATCAGGTCCTGCGCGAACTGGCCGGCTTCGACGCCGGACAGCTGGCGGCGCTGAACGCCGAAGCGGTGAGTAAATAATGCAGGTCGAGATCACCGACGTCTTCTTGCGCGATGGCTTGCAGGACGAGCCGGTCATCGTGGGCACCGAAGACAAGCTGCGCGTGGCCGAGGCGATCATGGATGCCGGGATCCGGCGGCTCGAGGTCGCCTCGTTTGTTAACCCCGCCAGGGTGCCGCAAATGGGCGATGCCGCGGAGCTGTTCGCCGGACTCAAACGCCGGGGTTCGGTGGGATACACCGCGCTGGCGCTGAACGGCAAAGGCATCACCCGTGCGGCCGCCGCGGGGGCGAGGGAAATTTCGGTGGTCACCTCGGCCAGCCAGGCGCACAGCAGCGCCAACGCCGGAGCGAGCATCGAAGAGGCGCTGGCCTCCCTGTCCGCAGACGTGGCCAAGCATCCAGCCACGAGATTCGTGGCAGGCATTTCCACCGCCTTCACCTGCCCGTTCGAAGGCGAAATCGGCGCAGAACACCTGTTGCGGGTGGTGCGCGCCTTCAAATCCATGGGGATCAGCAACATCGGGCTGGCCGACACCCTGGGCACCACCGCACCCGGGCGCCTGATGGATTCGGTGAAGTACGTGCAGGACCACGAGCCGGAGCTGACCTACTACCTGCATCTGCACAACGCCCACGGCCAGGCACTGGAAACCGTGGGGCTGGCCGTGGACGCGGGAATCACCCGCTTCGATGCCGCCTTGGGTGGCTACGGCGGATGCCCCTTTGCACCGGGAGCGGCGGGGAACCTGTCCACCGGTGAGCTGGTGGGCTACCTGCACGCCCAGGGGCACGACACCGGCATCGACGAAAGCGCGCTGGCCGAAGCCACCGCGCTGGCGCAGACCGTGGTGGCTTCCGCCCCGGCACTGAGCCCCAAAGAACTTCCCACCCGCTAGGCAACGTAGCCTAGATACCTCACAGGTTCAGCTATCGCCCGCGGCGCACGCCAGGCGGATGGTAGGCGGACCGGCAAACATCGGGAGAATACGATGTCAAAGAGCAATCAAATTGCAAACCTTCCGCATCAGGATGCGGATCGAGACCCGGAAGCCATGGAGCGGCTGCTGCAAAAGGCGCAGCTTCCCAAGGGGGCGCATCATTCGAATCCGCGCCATTCGACGATCACCGGCATGCCGATCTGGTTGTATGCCATCCTCGCGGCCGTGGTGCTGATCGCGGCGCTCACCGATAAGCTTCCCGGCGGGATGCTCGGCGGCTTTGCCGTGGCCATGCTGCTCGGCGGCCTGTTGATCTGGCTGGGCAACCTCTTCCCGGTGGTCCGCGACTTCGGGCTGCCCACGGTGCTGTGCACCTTCGTTCCCGCGGTACTGATCTTCTATGGCGTGATGCCCGAAGCGATGACGGTGGTGGTCACCGAATTCGTCACCACCCACGGGTTCCTTGACTTCTTCGTCGCCGCGGTCATCGCCGGTTCCATCCTGGGCGCCCCGCGCGCCCTGCTGATCAAGGCAGGCCCGCGCTTCGCCATCCCGCTGCTTTCCTGCATCCTGTTGGCCTTCACCCTGACCGGCGTGCTTGGTGCCCTCAGCGGCTACGGCTTCTGGACCGCGGTGCTCACCGTGGCGGCACCGGTGATGGCCGGTGGCCTCGGACTCGGCGCGGTGCCGATGAGCGAAATGTACAGTGCCCACAGCGGAGCGGATTCCTCGGTTTACATGGGCGATCTGATGTCGGCCGTGGTCGTGGCCAATATCTTCTGCATCCTCATCGCCGGGGTGCTCAACGGAATGGGCAAGCGCAAGCAGCTGTTCATCGGGTTCAGCGGCAACGGCGAGCTGATGCGGGTGAAGGGAAAGCGCGCGGAACTAGTCACCCCGCCCAAGCGCACCGTCGCAAGCTTCCTGACCCTGGGCAAGGGACTGGCCTTGACCGCGGTGCTCTTTGTCCTGGGCGAACTGCTGGGCGCCTACTTCGAGGTGCTGCACCCCTACGCCTGGATGATCCTCGCCGCCGCGGCGCTGAAGATCTTCGGCCTGCTGCCCAAGGAGCTTGAGGAGGCCACCACCGACTGGGGCGAAATGATCACCGCGGTGCTGGTTCCGGCCCTGCTGGTGGGCGTGAGCATTTCCTTCATCGACATCAACGAGGTGCTCGGCTCGCTGGGCGATCCGATGTTCATGGTGCTCGTGGCGAGCACCGTGCTAGCCGCGGGTCTCTCGGCCGGCTTCATCGGCTGGCTGCTGAAGTTCAACTTCGTGGAAGCCGCGATCACCCCGGGGCTGGTGATGGCCGATACCGGCGGCTCAGGTGACGTCTCGGTGCTCAGCGCCGCCGAACGCATGCACCTGATGCCCTTTGCCGCGTTGTCCACGCGCATCGGCGGAGCTTTCGTCTTGTTCCTCACCACCTTGCTGGTGCCCTTCCTGCCGGCATAGGGCCGGGGCAAGCTCCCAGCCCGAGGTAATGGCCCGAGCCGCGCACTGCGCGGCTCGGGCCATTACCGTGCGCGCTCAACTTGTTGCGCGCAGAAGGGCCAGCGCTTGCTGCTCGCCGGTGGCATCGAACCGGTCGTAGAACCGGCCCACGGCGCCAAAATGCTGCGGGAGGTGCAACGCGAAGTACTCATCACAGAATTCGGCCAATTCCTTGGGCGACGTTGCCGGGGCCACCGGCACGGCGGCGATCAGCCGGTGGGCGCCGAGCCGGCGGGCGAGCAGCAGGGCCGCCTTCATCGTGGCCCCGGTGGCCAGCCCGTCGTCGCATAGGACGAGGGTGGCTCCCGCTAGCGGGGGAGCGTAGTCGGCGAAGACCCCGGCCAGCCGGTCGGCCTCGGTGCGGGCGCGGCCTTCCACCTTCTCCACCGTGGACCGTCCGAAGTCGGCGAGCACCTGGGCATGGATCGCGGGGTTGAGGTAAGTTGCGAGGCTGCCGCGATAGCTGGCCAGCGCGCCGAAGGCCGTCTCGGCAAAGCCCGGAACCCCCAATTTGCGCACCGTCATAGCGGCCACCGGGGCACCTAACGCCTCGGCGACCTCGGCGGCGATCGGCACTCCTCCGCGCAGCAAGCCGGCGACCAGGTAATTTGCCGGCGGCAGGTTGCTGGCGAGCCGAACTCCCAGCTGCCTGCCGGCATCGTGGCGATCGGCGAACATCGGTGCTGCTTCGGTACCCATCCTCTTAGTCTGCGCGCTTCTGGCCAAGGGCGAAAGGGGACCTAAAGATCGGGCGAAGAAGTCTTTGCGCCCCGGGCGTCGCCCGTGAAGCTGGGCAATCCATCGGGGTGTGCCGGGTGCGGGCCACGAATTATCGCTACTTCGTTGGATCGCCGCCCGCCTCGTTCTACGCTGGGACTATGAAGCGATTTCTAGCAGTTCTAGTGGTGCCGCTCCTTGCGGTGAGCCTTGCCTCCTGCGCCGGTAGCTCCGGGGCGGGCGCGGACCCTGCCGGGCTCTGGGGCGAGAAGGCGCAGGGCAGTCCGTGGCTTGAGCTGGCCGCGGACGGAAAGGTGTCGGGCAACGATGGCTGCAATCGGATCGCCGGGCAATGGAGCGAGGCCGACGGCGAGATCCGCTTCGAGCAGCTGAGCAGCACCAAGATGTACTGCCCGGGAATCGACCCGTGGTTGGCTTCCGCGGTGGCCGCCCAGGTCTCGGGCGATACCATGCTCGTCCTGGACGCGGATAACGCGGAGGTCGGCACGCTGAAACGCGGTGAGTAGCCAAGGGCCCAAGCGGCGGCAAAAAAGCCTCAGGGGAGGATCCGAAATGGATCCTCCCCTGAGGCTTTGCGCGGTGCGGGAAAACTAGATGGTTCGGAAACCGGTGACCATCGGGCAATCGAATGGGTCGCGGGCCGAGAGGCCAACCTTGTTCAGGTAGGTGATGACCTGGGAGTAGGACTCACGCACGGTGGCGATGGTGTACGGAACCTGGTGGTCCTCGCAGTACTGGCGTACGATCTTGGACACGGCAGCCAGGTTGGCGCGTGGCATCGACGGGAACAGGTGGTGCTCCACCTGGTAGTTCAGCCCGCCATAGACATGCGACAGGATGCGGTTGCCCCAGGTGGACTTCGCCATGATGTTACGCCCGGTCAGAACCTGCCGGGAGAAGAAGTCGATGCGTGCGGTCTGCGGAATCATGGGCATGCCCTTGTGATTCGGTGCGAAAGACGCACCCATATAGACGCCGAAGACTGCCAGCTGTACGCCGATGAAGGCGAAGGCCATGCCGATTGGCAGGAAGTAGAAGATCGCGGCCAGGTAGATCACGATGCGCAGCGCGATGGAGAACATTTCGCGTTTGCGGTTTTTCACCCGGTTCGCGCGGAACAGGTACTTGATCGAGAGCATGTGAAGGTTGAGGCCTTCCATGGTCAGCAGCGGGAAAAACAGGTATCCCTGACGCTCGGTGATCCACTTGAGCACACCACGCTGGCGCTTGGCATCTTCGGTCTGGAACGAGATGGTGTCCCACTCGATATCCGGGTCCTTGCCGATGGTGTTCGGTGTGGCGTGGTGCTTATTGTGCTTGTTCATCCACCACTGGTAGCTGATGCCGACCACAATGTTGGCCAGGAACTGGCCCAGCTTGTCATTGCCCTTTGACGAGGTCAGGATCTGGCGGTGCGCCGCTTCGTGGGCGAGGAAGGCGAATTGGGTCAGCAAGAGGCCCAAGGCGCCGGCCATGAGCAGCTGGAACCAGCTGTCTCCGAGCAGGACGAATCCGGCAATCGTGCCGCCCAGCAGGACGGTTAAGACGATCGCCACGCCGAGGTAGTGGCCGCGGCGGCGCTGGACCAAACCGGCATCGGCGACGAGCTTCTTCACGTGGAAGAAGCTTTTCGGATCACCGGGTTTGACGGAAGGTGCGGTGGATTCCATGACTGAACTGCTACTCATGTAAATATCCTTGGGGTATAGGCGTCGACTTCACAGTCGAAAGAACTGAAAAACTCGGCTCCCATATTTAAAAGCTTACGTTGAATATCTGTGAACTGTCTGTCCGGCGGGCAGAATTTCAAATTGTTTCGATCGTTTTTGCCGTCGAAGTCAGTGCCAGGAGGACCGCGCCCGGTCAGTGGCGCACGGTGAGCTGGCCGTCCGAGATTTCCCAGCGCGCGTCGAGACGCACATTTTCCAGCATCCGCCGATCATGGGTGACGAGCAGCAGCGCGCCTTCGTAGCTTTCCAGCGCCTCTTCGAGCTGTTCGATGGCCGGCAAATCGAGGTGGTTGGTGGGCTCGTCGAGCACCAGCAGATTCACGCCGCGCGCCTGCAGCAGCGCCAAGCCGGCGCGGGTGCGTTCCCCGGGGGAGAGCGCACCGACCAGGGCGGCCGAATGGTTGGCCTTCAACCCGAATTTCGCCAGCAGGGTGCGTGCATCGGCCGAGGTCATCTCCGGCAGGGCGTTTTCGAAGGCGGTGCCCAGGGGCAGCTCTTCGGGCAGGTAGCTGCGCGCCTGGTCGATCTCGCCGATGGCTACCGAGGTGCCCAGCGTTGCGGTGCCCGAATCCGGGGACAGCTTGCCCAGCAGCAGGTTCAGCAGCGTGGACTTCCCCGCGCCATTGGGGCCGGTGATGCCGATCTTCTCCCCGGCGTTCAGCTGGATGGACAGCGGGCCGAAGCTGAAATGCCCGCGCTCCAAGGCGACCTCGTTGAGCGTGGAGACCACGGATGAGGAGCGCTCGGCCGCGGCGATCTCGAACTGCAGCACCCATTCCTTGCGCGGTTCGGCCACCTCTTCCAGACGCTTGATCCGCGATTCCATCTGGCGCACCTTCTGCGCCTGCTTCTCGGAGGACTCGTTGGAGGCCTTGCGGCGCAGCTTGTCGTTATCCGGGTTCTTCTTCATCGCGTTGCGCACCCCCTGGGAAGACCATTCGCGCTGGGTGCGGGCCCGGGAGACCAGATCGGCCTTCTTGCCGGCGAACTCCTCGTAGGCCTCGCGGGCATGGCGGCGGTTGATCTCGCGTTCCTCCAGATAGGAGTCGTAGCCGCCCTCGTAGACCGCGACCTGGTGCTGCGCCAGATCCAGTTCCACGATGCCGGTGGTGCAGCGGGCCAGGAATTCGCGGTCGTGGGAGACCAGCACGACGCCCGCGCGCAGCGAGGTGATAAAGCTTTCCAGACGCTGCAGTCCGGCCAGGTCCAGATCGTTGGTGGGTTCGTCGAGCAGCACCAGATCGAAGCGCGAGAGCAGCAGGGCGGCCAACGCGATGCGCGCCACCTGCCCGCCGGACAGCGCGGTCATCAGCGAGTCGATGGGCAGCTCGAAGCCGAGCTCCGCCAGCACGCCCGGGGCGCGGTCCTCCAGGTCCATGGCCCCGGAGGCCATCCAGTGCTCGAAGGCCACCGCATAGGCATCATCGGCCCCGGGATCCCCGGAGCCCAGCGCTTCGGCGGTGGCTTCCATGGCGGCGGTGGCCTGCGCGCAGCCGGTGCGGCGGGCCAGGTACGCGGCGATGGATTCGCCGGCGATCCGCTCGTGCTCCTGCGGCATCCAGCCGATGAACGCGCCGTCCGGGGCGGTGGATACGCTCCCGCCCATCGGCTCGTCGACCCCCGCCAGCAGCCGCAGCAAGGTCGTCTTGCCGGCGCCGTTGGCGCCCACGATGCCATAGACCTCTCCGGGGGAGAGCGTGAAGCTGAGATTGGAGAAGAGGGTTCGATCGGCGTGGCCCCCGGCAAGGTCCTTGGCCACCAGTGTTGCAGTCATGGCTTCAAGTTTAGGTTCTTCTCGCCGCGCGCTCGCGCACGCCCCTAGCGTTGGTTGGCGAAGGCCTGGGAAATCTGCGCGGCGGTGTGGGCCACCAGCGCTCCGTGGTCCGCGCCGGGGGAGACCGCGCAGCGCGAGAGCGGCATGGCCAGGCAGATGGAGGCCACCACGTGGTCTTTCTGGGTGATCGGCGCGCTGACCGAGCCGAGGCCCGGGGTGCGCAGTCCCACCGATTCCACCCAGCCGTTGGCTTCCACCGCGGAAATGGCCGCGGCATCGAAGGCCAGCAGTCGGCCGCTGGAGCCGTGGGGCAGGGCCAGGCTGGCGCCGACGGGCAGGGTGGCTTTCAGCTCGTGCCGCGAGTCGACCGAGGCGACGCAGACGCGCGCGTCTCCGCGGCGGATCCACAGCTGCGCGGTCTCCCCGGTGGTGTCGCGCAGCTCGGTCAGGTAGCTGAGCCCCACGATTTCCAGGCGGCTGCGCACAAAGCGCCGGCCGAGGCTGAAGCTGCCCGAGGGTTCGCGGCGCAGGAAGTCGTATTCGGCCAGATTCAGCGCCAACCGGTGTGCGGTGGAGGTTGACAGCCCGGTGCGTCGGGCTAATTCGCTGGCCGTGGCGTCGCCGAATTCCAGCGCGTCAAGAATCAGGCAGATGCGGTCGAGCTGGCGGTTTGCGGTGGTCTCGGACAAGTGCTTGGCCTTTTCACTGGAGGGAAATACCGTCCCGGTCGGCGGTTATTGCCACTTGGAGGTAACTAATTCCTACTGTATGGGAAATCGAGGGGTGCAATCAAGAGTGGAAATGCCGCGCTACGGGCTGGTGATTCCTCTCACCCCCTGCTATCGTGTTCCCACTAAATAGCAACAATTTCCCATAAGGTGGGAATGATCGTCGAAGGTAGGAAAGTTATGGCGCAGTACGAAATTTCGGTGATCCCCGGCGACGGGATCGGCCCCGAGGTCCTAGACTCCGCACTGGCGGTGCTCGGCGAATGCGAAAAGCAGTTCGACCTGAAGCTGAATTACACCACCTATGACTTCAGCGCCGACCTCTACCGACGCACCGGACGCAAGATCACCGCGGCGGACATGGACGTGATAGGCGAAACCGATGCGGTGCTCTTCGGCGCCATGGGGCTTCCCAATGTGCGCGACGAGCACGGCCTGGAGCTCGGTGCTCAGGTGGAAATGCGTGCGCACTACAAACTCTTCGCCAGCCTGCGCCCGGTGAAGCTCTTCGCCGGCGTGCCTTCCGCGGTGAAGGCCGAAAGCGTGGACATGCTGGTCATCCGCGAGACCTCCGAGGGGATGTTCGCCGGGCTCCACGATGCCCACGAGCCCAGCGATGAGCAGGCCTCCGACCGGATGACCATAACCCGCGCCACCTGCGAGAAACTCTTCGACGTGGCCTTCGCCGAGGCCCGCGCCCGGCGCAAGCGCGGCACCCCGGGACGGGTCACCCTGCTGCACAAGTCCAATGCGCTGCGCAGCAATGTGCTGATGGAGAAGGTCTTCGACGAGGTGGCCGCGAAGAACACCGACATCGAGAGCAACAAGTTCTACATCGATGCCGGCTCGATGTACCTGGTCACCGATCCGGAACGCTTCGACGTGATCGTCAGCGAGAACATCTTCGGCGACATCACCTCGGAGATCGCCGCCGGGCTGGTCGGCGGGCTGGGCGTGGCCCCCTCGGCCGATGTGAGCCTGAGCCACGGGGTCTTCCAGCCCTCGCACGGCAGCGCCCCGGATATCGCCGGGACCGGCATCGCCAACCCGATCGCGATGATACTCTCCGCCGCGATGATGCTGAACTGGCTTGGCGAACGCCGCGCAGATGCCGCCTGCCTGCAAGCCGCACGCCACATCAACGAAGCGGTGGAACAGGTGCTGGCCAGCGGGCCGCGCACCAAGGACATCGGCGGCACCGCCAGCACCGGACAAGTCACCGACGCGGTGCTCCAGGCATTGAAGTCCACCGCCAAGCTATCCACCCAGAGCTTCTAGAAAGGTACGGAAGATGAATCAGAAGGTACTTTTTCTGAACCCACTGAAGGACTACATCGACGGGCTGGAACGCTCCACTCCGGCGGGGTTCCAGCTGACCGTGCTGCCCGCCGGCACCTCGGTCCAGCGCATGTGCCGCGAAGCGGCGGAGGCGGACTTCATTATCGCGGGCATCGAAATCCCCGAAGAAGTCTTCCGGGCCGCGGGAAAGGCGAAGTTCATCCAGTACATGAGCTCGGGCTACGGGCAATTGCCCTTGGAGGTGCTCAACGACCTGGGCATTCCCGTCGCGCAGATGAAAACCCACTCGATCTCCGTCGCCGAGCACGCGCTCTCCCTGATCCTCACCCTGCTGCGCCGCATCCCGGCCTCCACCGCGGCACTGCGCGAAGGCAAATGGCGTCAAGACCTGGACGAAGCCTCCTACTCGGAGCTCTACGGCAAGACCGTGGGCATCGTGGGGCTGGGAAATATCGGGCGCTGGGTGGGCAAGGTGGTGCATCACGGTTTCGGGGCGAACGTGGTCTTCTACGACAACGCCGAAATCCCGCTGACCGTCTCCGAGCTGATCTCCGCCAAGCAGGTCTCGCTCGATGAACTGCTGCGCGTCTCGGACGTCGTCTGCGTGAATCTTCCGCTGAACGCCGACTCGGAGAAGCTGATCGGCCGCGAAGAACTGGCCAAGATGAACGCGCGCAGCGTGCTGGTCAACGTCGGGCGCGGCGAGGTGATCGATGAGGAAGCGCTGATCCAGGCGCTGCGCGAAGGGCGAATCGCCGGAGCCGGACTGGACGTGTTCGCAAGCGAGCCGCTGAGCCTGAACAGCGAACTGCTGGAGCTTCAGAGCGTGCTCTGCACCCCGCATATGGCCGGTGTGGGCTGGGAAAACGTGGCGCGGCGCATCGAGACCGTGTGGGAGAACCTCGATGCGGTGTTGCGTGGGGAGGTCCCGCGTGGGGTGATCACGGCGACCAAGCGTGCGCCGGAGATCCAAGCGGTTTAGCGGCCGCAAGGCCAACGATCAATTGGCCGTTGGCAATGGTGGCACAACTTGAAGCGGGGGTGCCGCCGGGCATCCGGCGGCACCCCCGATTGCCGCGGATCAGCTGCCGCGGATCAGTTCGGCGCAGCGCTCACCAATCATCATCACCGTGAGATTCGGATTCACCGTCACCAACTCCGGC
>NZ_PCPW01000023.1:0-28337 GCF_002979835.1 Arthrobacter sp. MYb221
CCGTAGTCAGCCATGGCAATCATCGGTGAAAAACCGTACCCACCTTTATACGTCCCAGCGCTGTTTTCCTTCTCAGAATGAACATGCACTAGCGACGCATCGAGGTCAATAATCAGCGGATTGGCTGCCGTGGCCAGCCGGGCTGGATTCCGCGGCCCGGCCGCATTCCAGACTTTGGAGCGCAGGCTGCGGGTCATGGTGGCGAACCCGTAGGAGAAAGCTTCTGGCTGTTCTTTGATCCGGCCCATGAATCGGCTAACCGTGGCATCCGACGCTACTGAGCCAAAGAGTTCTGGTGCGGCTCGTAGCTGGTCAATATGGCTCATCCCAATCGGGGGTGTAGGAGTTGGGGTCTGAAGCCGCCGGTCTCGAGCAGGCTTCGGGCGATGTAGTTGGTCAGGTTGCGGAACCCGAGTGCGGAGCCGCGCAGGTGTTCGAGCCGTCCGTTGAGCGCCTCGGTCGGCCCGTTGCTGGTGCCGGGTCGTTCGAAGTAGGCGAGCACGTCAGCGGCTCGCTTCTTCAGGGTCCGGCCCAGGGTGGTGAGCTCGGTGAGCACCTTGGGGACGCCGGCGCTGAGGTCGGTGATCAGCTTCTCCATGAGCTCGCGGCCACGTTGCCGGTCCTCGTGGCGATAGGCGGCGATCATGCGCTGGTAGACACCCCAGGTCGCCTCGACCTCGACGTGAGCGTCATCAACGAACAGCGCGCGTAGCCTGTCGCTCTGCTTGTCGGTGAGCAGGTCCGCGCCGGTGTGCAGCGTGCGCCGCGACTTGTAGAGCGGGTCGTCCCTGAACCCACGGTGCCCGTGGATCGCGAGTTGGACCCGGCGCCGGCACCTGTCGAGGGCGTCACCGGCCAGGCGCACGACGTGGAAGGGATCCATCACCGTGACCGCGTCCGGGATCTCCTCTGCAGCGGCGGTCTTGAACCCGGTGAAGCCGTCCATCGCGACCACCTCGACCGCGTCACGGAAGGCGTCGTCGCGGTCGGCGAGCCAGGTCTTGAACGCCGCCTTCGACCGGCCCTCGACCATGTCCAGCAGCCTTGCTGGGCCGGCGCCATCGCGGACCGGGGTGAGGTCGATGATCACGGTGACGTACTTGTCGCCACGCCTGGTGTGGCGCCAGACGTGCTCATCGACGCCAATGACCTTCACGCCCTCAAACCGCGTGGGGTCGTTGATCAGCAGCCGCTTGCCTTCAGCCAGGACCGCGTTGTTGGCGGTGTCCCACGCGACCCCGAGTCCCTCGGCGACACGGGCGACGGTGAGGTGTGCGACCACGATCCCTTCCAGCGCCCACCGCAGCCCGGTGCGCGAGAGCTTCGCGCGTGGCTCCGCCGCGGCGCTGGTGTCTTGGCGCCACACGTGCCCGCAGTCGGCACAGCGGTAGCGGCGCACTACAACTTCCAGCACGGTCGGTCGCCAGCCCAGCGGCTCGTGGGCCAACCGCCGGATCACGGTGTCACGAGCAGCGCCTTCGCTGCCGCACCGTCGGCACCACTGATCTGGTTCCACCACGCGGCACGCGAGGACCGCACGATCCGGTTCAAGTCGTTGTCCGGTCACGCTCAGACCGAGGCCGTCGAGTCGAGCGAAGGCGGTCAGGTCAGGGCGGCCGAAGCCGGCCGGCGGGGTAGCGTCGGACACGTCGAGGTCTTTCGGATGGATGGCGTAGGAACCTCCGTCGTCGGGAGACCTCGACGTCTATCTGCGGACCGACGCGCCCGGCCGACCTACACCGTCATCTGAGAAGACCCCTGAAACGTCTTCGACGACGACGGGACCGGCGAGGAGGAGGGCGCGGTGAGCTAAAGGAATGGAGCTTACTCGGCTTCGACGCCGCCGCAAGCTCCGGTGAAACGGTCGGTACTGGTCGGTCGTCGTCGGTCACCACCGGATGGCGGCGTCCCCCACGCTCGGCGTTTGCGCAGGTCAGCGGCTCGTTCGCCCAGTGGGCGCATCAAGTGATAGACGCAAAGCCGACGTGATTCGGTCGTCGGTTCGATTCCGACAGGCGGCTCCGGCGAACAGCCCCTGACCTGCGGAAACGCAGGGCAGGGGCTGTTCGGTTCTGGTGGTCGCGCGATGCGCTGGCCTCACGGCTCTGCCCGACACCGACGTCGCTCTCCTCTGCGACGGACCCCTCGCAGGCAGAGCGCTCGCGGCCGGCATCCTGTCCGTGTGCCGATAGGCCTCGCACCGCTCGGCAACGCAGCGTGGCGTTGCGTCGCGACCTGGCGACGGCTCGGCGGGGCGCGATGGTCTCGTGCGTTGGCGGACTACGGGAGCTTGGACGCGAGGACGTCGGCCGCCAGGATCTCGGGTGCTGCGCCGAGGAGGTGCTGGTTGGCCATCAGGGCTGCGACGATGGCGCCGTTGGCGTGGGCGTCGCGAGCGGCCTCGTCGGGGAATGCATCGAAGATCCAGAAGGTGTCGGCGTGGGTCCTGACCGCGAACCAGACAATCGTTCCTACTTCTTCGTTGGCGAGCGCGACAGCGCCGGCGAGCAGATCGGCGAGCGCGTCGTGCTGTCCATCGGCCGCGACGATCTTGGCGACGAAGGCATACGGAAGTGATGCGGGTGTTGACATGAGGGGTTCTCCTAGGTGTCGAGGTTTCTTGGTGAAGCGAGTTCAGTCTATGACGAAAAAGGGCATGTGAGAAGTGGCGTATACGGCAGTATTGCTATTGTTTACGTCATGCGTATTGGACTGATCGCGATCGACGGCTGCTTCGGTTCGGCTATCGCGTCGATCATCGACATCGTGCGGGTGGCCGACGGAGCCCGCGGCGATGTCGACCCGCGGATCGACCCGATCGAACTCGCCATCCTCGGACCGAAACGGCGAGTGACCACGACGGCATCGATGACCCTGTCGGTGGACCACCCGCTGTCGGAGTCCGGAGAGTTCGACGTGGTCGTCGTCCCTGCGCTTGGAACCCTTACGGCCGCCGCTACCAACGACGCCCTCCAGAGCCGAGATGCTCGTTCGGTCATCGCCTCGCTCGGGCGCCTCGACGAGGCGACCACCCGGATCGCCGCGGCGTGCACCGGCGTGTTCGCCGTCGCCGAGACCGGACGGATGCATCATCGGCGGGCGACGACCAGCTGGTTCCTGGGGCCGGAGTTCCTGAAGCGCTATCCGACCGTCGCCCTCGATCTCGACACCATGGTCGTGGTCGACGGGAACCTCGTCACCGCCGGCGCCGCCTTCGCCCACATCGACCTCGCGCTCTCACTCGTGCGATCGATCAGCCCCGACCTGGCCCAACATGTCGCCAAGCTCCTCATCATCGACGAGCGCCCGTCGCAGGCGGCCTTCGTCGCCTACGAACATCTCCGGCACGAGGACCCGATCGTCGTCGAGTTCGAACGCTTCGTGCGCGCCCGCCTGGACGAACCGTTCAACGTCGCCTTCGTCGCGCAGTCGCTCGGCACCAGCCGGCGCACCCTCGAACGACGAGTCCGTGCGGCGCTCAACCTCACTCCGCTCGGCTTCGTCCAACGGCTTCGCATCGAACGAGCTCGGCACCTCTCAGCAACCACGGACCTCACCTCCGCCGAGATCGCGCTACGGGTCGGCTACGCGAACGCCGAGACTCTGCGCTCCCTCCTGCGCAGGGAGCGACGCCGTTCCTGACCTATCGCCATGCCTTAGAACCACCTCTCAGTACGTCGCGTCGACGCTCCTGCGTCGCCCCTGGACGCCCCACTCGACACGCCCGCAGCACAGGCCATGCGACGTGCCCCGGCTTCCCGGACGGTCGGGGTTGGGTGGCTATGATGTCGCTGCGTTCTCGTCGAGAGGATCAGCAGACCCGATCAGGGTCGATTGGGATGAGACACGAAGGCGGTCAGGTCAGGGCGGCCGAAGCTGGCCGGCGGGGTAGCGTCGGTCACGTCGAGGTCTTTCGGATGGATGGCGTAGGAACCTCCGTCGTCGGGAGACCTCGACGTCTATCTGCGGACCGACGCGCCCGGCCGACCTACACCCTCATCTGGGAAGAGCCGTCAATATCTGTGGCTTGTTCACCGCCGGCCGCCAAGGACAGGGCCAGCGCGCCGAGGATCTTGCCTGGCCGGTGCGTTGCGGTAGCGGGTACGAACTGGCTGAACCGGTCCTCGCATACCCTGCGGAAGTCCACCGCGTTCAGGAAGCTGGTCAGCACCGACAACCCTGCATGGGAGACCAGAGATTGACCGGTGAGTTGGGTCGGGATAGCAGGGAAAACGTGAGTAGAATGGTTCACAGAAAAGGTGATCCTTCGAACGGGTATTTTGGAAGCTTAGACACTCCCATTTTCCCTGTTCAGGTCACCTTTTCATCTTTTAAGTCAGTTAATGACTACCGGCCTTCATGAAATACCCGGGTTAGAATGTGGAGTGTGAATGAAACCGGTGAAATTGCACTCCTGCCAGAGAACTACTCAGACAAGGTGTTCGCGATCCTGCTCGGCATAGCCGACGGCGCAACCCACGCCCGCGACGATATCGATCCCGGCGCCACCGAATTGCTCCCGCTGTATATGGCCGACGGGCTGCTCGAAGCCCTCGAATGGGCCAACGACGGTGTGGGCAGCGATGAAGCGGCCTGTATGTGGCTTGCCTCGCTGCGCGGCTACGCACAGCTGACCGGGTCTTTCCCTACCGGAGCGCCCGAACCGCTGAAACGCTGGATCGATGCCGAGTTCGCCAAGGTTGAACTGCACGAAGGCATCCTGCCCGGCGACCCGCAAAATGTCGCCGGACTGAACTCCGCCGATATGGGTCAGCGCGTTCGCCCCACGGGCCCCAACGCCGATTCAACCGGAGTGCTTCCGCGTGCGGCCGTTGCCGCACTGCTGGCCCGCGTACCCGTGGACACCACGGTTGCCGTGGCCCGCTCGGCCGCATTCCTGACGCACGATACCCAGGCTGCCAACACGGCCATCGCCGCCGCAAAGATCATTCGTTCGGCCATGGAACGCTCCGAAGGCTCCGCCGGCGAATGGGAAGGCATGCTTGAAGGGCTGGAAGGCCCTTCGGCCGAGGCCCTGCGCCAAGTCGTTTCGATCGTCCGGGATTCGCTGCACCTGTCACCGACCGATGCCTACGCTGCCTACTTCGCCGACAAGGGACCCGCCGAGGCCGAAGAAGAATCCGATGTCGAATCCGAAGAGGCGCCAGCAGACGACGAGACCACCGTACGCGACCCAGAAACCGATGCCTACGCCGTAGCCCTGTTGGCTGCCGTTTATGGTTCCGATGCAGTGGGCGACCGCCCTGCCTCCGCGTTGGATGACATTATCTCCGAGCTGCATGACCGTTGGATGGCCCTGCTCGTCTAAACGCGTATCGCTGCGACGGTGCCGACATAATCGTTGGCTCGCCTGGTCTTGGATTCCGGAAGATTGGTGCCGGGACCAGGTGAGCAGACTTCTCAAGGTTCTAGGCAAACCTGCCGTACACGCCACAGCGGGATGTCACGCGAACACTCTCGGGTTCTCACATTCCGCCGGCAACGCGCAGCGTCGCCCCGGTGGTGTACCCGGCATCCTCGGAGAGCAGCCACGCGACGGCTCCGGCAATCTCTGCCGGATCTCCGGCGCGCCCCAGTGGGATCGCAGCAGCCACTTTCGCTGGCCGCTGCGGGTCCTGGTGGAAGTCGGTCCAGACGGTCCCGGGCTCGACGCAGTTGACACGGACGCCATACGAGGCGACCTCCTTTGACAACCCGACGGCAAGGGCGGCCACGCCTGCCTTCGCGGCAGCATAGTGCACGTAGGAACCGGGGCTGCCAATCGTGGAGGCTGCGGAACCAATAAGCACCAGTGAACCGCGCGTCGCCTTGAGGCGCGGGATTGCGGCGCGTGCGGTCAGCACCGGGCCAAGCAGGTTGACCTCGAGATCCTGCCGGATCGCCTCGGGGTCGAGATCGGCCAATGCTCCGACAGCCTCGACGGCGCCGGCCGACGCAACCACACCCGCTAGCGGACCGAGGGCCTCACCGGACCGAAAGAATTCTTCCAACGACGTCGGATCGGTGACATCTACGCGGGAGGCGAGCGCATGACCGCCCTGCTGGCGGACATTGTTCGCTAAGGAGATTGCTGCTTGCTCATCGCGGCGGTAGCCGATGAGAACATTATGCCCCGCGGCTGCAACGCGTTGGACGATGGCAGCACCAATGCCTCGTGAGCCGCCGGTGACCGCGACCACCATTCCAGAAGAGTTCATTCACCGAGCTTAAACGCGGCAGGCGGGCGCGCCAAATCTGGGCGTTTAAACACTCATGCGAGTTGCTGGGGCGAGGTTGTTCCTGGCTTGATCCCGGATCGCTAGCCACTAGACGATGAAGCTAGCTCTTGTTCCTCACCGGTGGTGGAGTTCTGCTCCGTGTCCGGGAAGACAAATTTGTGCAGCGCCCACCAGCGGAAAACCATGGCCAGTACGGTGCCGATGATCGGCCCTGAAACGAAGTCGGCGATTTCCTGGCTCAGGAAGGAGACCTGCGGATAGTGATATCCCAAGATCCACCGGGACACATACAGCGGGGCCGAGTTGATGCCAATGCCAATCAGTGAAACCGCAAAAAATCCGATCGCCTGGACGCGCTTGCGGAAGGCATCGTTCTGATGCTGGAAGGTGTACTGCCGGGTCAGGACGAAGGAGACGATTGTCGCAACACCGTTGGCAATGATGAAAGCGGTCGTCGGGTGCGGTTCGAGCACCGTGAATTTCAGACCGTAGTTGACCACTAGCGTCACCACAAAGCAGAACCCGCCCACGCCGACGAAGCGCATGAGTCTTGTTAGCACGCGATTTTTACCGCTCACAGTTGCTCCGTGGTTGTTAGTGGCTGAAGACGTTGTTGCGGCTGGCCGTGCTTAACCCTGAACGGCCATTCCGAAGCCTTCGACCAGCTGCATGAACTCACCCTCGGAGATGATTTCCACGCGTTGCCCCTTGTCACGCAGTTTCAGCACGTGCTTTGCCTTGTTGGTCAGCCGCCCGTTGGAGAGATCCTGCGGCACAAACCCATCTCCGACAACCAGCGCGGTCGTTGCCCGGGTGACCCGCGAGGCGGTCTGCGCACCGTAGTTAGCGGCCCATTGCTTTGCCTTGGGGCGAGGCACGGCGAGATTGCCGGTAAAGACCATCACCTGTCCGTATAACGGATGCGTGGGATCGGCACTCGAATTCGGTTCGGGATTATCGCCTTCCTGCGGCCATGAGCCGAAGGTGTCTTGGGGCGGCAGCTGTTGGCCGCTGGCTATCCAGCCTTGTGCGTCACGGGTAGCGCGGGAAAACTCTTCGCCCGGGTTCCACGCGGCGGTCAATCCAAGCCCGACTTTGTAATGATCGGCTGCCTGCAAGACAGTGCTCGCATTGCTGCGTTGCGCTATGTCGATCATCGCCCACGCGCAGGCCTCGGCATCAGCCAAGGCTTCGTGGTGGTTTTCGATTGGGTGCCCGGCCTCTTCGGCGACGAACGGCAGCGAATAGCTCGGCAGATCATAGGCCTTGCGCGAAAGCTTGACCGTGCAAAGGTGAGCAAGTTGCGGTACCGATAGCTCACTGGCTTCGGAAGCTGCCCGAATGACGCCCGAGTCGAAAGCCGAGTTGTGGGCTACGAGAACATCTGAACCGACGAACTCCAGCAGGTCGCCGAGCTTCTCGCCGACCCGTGGCGAGTGTGTGACCATATCCTCGGTGATGTGGTGAATCGAGACGTTCCGTGGGTCGAAATGATCGAAACCCTCCGGAGGCCGAAGCAACCACTGTTCGGTTTCGACGATACGTCCGGAACGGACCTTTACTAGGCCGACCGAGCAGGCCGAGCCGATAAATCCGTTCGCCGTTTCAAAATCTAGCGCTGTGAAGTCCAATGACACGCCTGCCAGTTTACTCCCTTTCGCTAAATCAACGTCATCTGTGTCCCCTCGACGGCCTTTCTCGGCTGCAAGACTCCCTTTTACTACAGCGTTGCGTATCTCATTAAACACGTATCTGACCTGCGTTTATTAACAATCGATTCGATTCTCCGCAAAATAGGAAGAGCAAGACAGCTCACATCAGAAGGCACTGCAGTTCCAGCGATTCACGCCGTAGTGAATTACGCATTTTGATGGCGAACCGCTCAGCATGCGCAGGCCATTTCCCCTAGCTGCCTCCCTTCGCCCATAGTCCCTGCAAGGATCCATCGTCCACAGGACGACAATCGGATTTTCGGGTTAAATCAGCGAAAGGCCCAGAGCTGCACCGAACACGGCATTGGATGCTCGCGTCGCCCGTAAAGCCGATATACGCAAGCGATTACTCCCGGGGCGCGGCTGGGAAGAGCGACTCGTAGTAGCCGCTAAGTGCTGGGTAATAATCCGGTTCGAATCGGATTTCATCGGCATTGGCACCGGAAACGGCTGCCACCAGCCGGTCCAGGTAGTAATCCCACCCAGGACCCACCGAGCCGGCCATGGTCGGATCGAGCCCCGGCATCCTGAACACCAACTTGCTGCCGTCCGAAACTTCCTCGATCGATAATTCCAACCGCCAAACTTCCTCGCCTTCCCCGGTGCTGACGCTAAGAAGGTAAGCAGCCCGGTCACAGCTCAGGATCTCGACTTTCTCGCGGGGCGTTCCTTCCTCGGCGGTCAAAGCGACTTCCACTTCCCCGCTATTGGGGTCACCCCGCCAACTGCCGAACCACAAAGCAGTTCGATCCGAAACAGCAAGGTAGGTCCAAAGCTCTGCGGCTGGCACCGTGAAAACTCTGCGCAGCTCCAAGGCGCCATCGGGTGCGCGGGTTCCGGTCGGCAGGGCGTTCATGGCCACTCTCCTGATTCTCCATGAATTGCCGAGGTGGATTCGGTATCCATCGGGCTCGACAGCGGTGTATGTAGGGTAGCAAGAAAGGTGCCATCCGTCATTGGAAAAGAAACGCCTTGCCATGCTCGGTCACGCCCTCATCATCTGGCGACCGCCCAGGCGTCGGCAGGCTGATTTTGCCGACCGTGGGCAATTCGCCTCTTCCCCACCCTGGCGACCAAAACCACTGCGGGAAAAGTGCTATTTCAAGCCCATCTGTTGCTCCATGCAGCTCTCGATAGACCCGATTCGACCTGGCTTGGGACAGGAAATATTCGCCTAGTCTTTGAGTTTTCGGCCCGACCTGTTTCAATTCGAAGGCTGTGGCCCAGCTGCGGAGCGTCGTATCGTTGGGCACAGCACTTCCCATCCAAGCATTGACCTTTCCAAGGAGCACCATGGTTTCGCTATCTCCCGAACGCCAAGACATCTTGGGGTTGCTGGCGGAGGCCCGTTTCTTCCTGAAGAATACGACCCGCGGGCTGAGCGATGATCAGGCCAGGCTTCGCCCCACGGCCAGTGCTCTCTGCTTAGGAGGAATCATTAAGCACGTTACCGCCACCGAGGATTCCTGGGCGCGATTTGTCGTCGAAGGCATGGAGGCCCAGTCGGTCAATGGGAAGCATTTTGCGCAGTGGGGAGCGGAGGAATACGCGATTCGGCAGGCTCAGTTTGAAATGGGAGCAGATCAGACTCTGGCGGAAATCATTGCTGATTACGATGCCTGCGCCGCACGCACCGATAAGATAGTGACTACCCTTGCGGATCTTGATCGACGTTTCGAGCTACCGCCGGCTCCATGGAACGAACCTGGCGCGAGCCTTAGCGTGCGCCGGTCATTGCTTCACATCGGTGCAGAGACTTCTCAGCATGCTGGGCACGCCGACATCATCCGCGAGTCCATCGACGGTGCGAAGTCGATGGGATAGGGATCGCGCTGCGCTGGGTCTCCGGCTAGCAGAATACCCAGGAAGCGAGTGATTCGCTCCCCGGGTATCAGGCCATCTATCGGGCGGCTAGGCCACTGTTGCCTTACGCAAGGTCAGATACGAACCGCCGGCCATCACCACCGCTACGGCACCACCCCACAAGGTCACCCCGGCAGCAGTCCAAGTCAGCGCCCAGCTCCAGAAATTGTCCCAAAAATCGCTGAAGGTCATCAGCGCGGCAACTCCGAGGAGCACGACTCCTAGTCCAATGAAGAAGACCACCATGCCGGTCGTCTTCCAGCGCATGTAGATCGTGGCGATCAAGAAGCCGATCATGAACAGCAGTACCATCAGCACGAAGTAGAAACCTACCTGAACCGCCGCGTTGTTATCCGCGATCCATTCCAAGGCGAAGAACCGGGAATCCAGCCACCAACCACCGGTTGCCTTCTCCACCAGTCCCATCAAGTAGTAGAAGATCGATAGCGCCAGTGCGCAGGCCGAAAACAATAGGACCGTTCCGAGGTAGAAACTGCGTCGCGAGACGCTCATGGCCTGAGAAAAGGGGAAGGTTAAGGTCAGTGCCTGGATACCCAACGCCAAAAAGTACCACATGGGCGCTTGGGCTCCGCCGCCATAAACGGCTCCCTCGGCTCCGGCTTCGCGGACTATCCAGAAGATCGCCAACGAGAAAATAAAAGAGCAGCCGAGAATCAACAGCGGGAGGCCAATAAAGACCCATTTGTTGATCAGTTGCATGCGAACTACCTTTATTACACGCTCCATTGCTTTGCCTCCTCATCGCCTTCGGTTGTTTCGCTTTGAACCGGCTGCCCCAAGGCAGTCCGTACGACCAGTTGCTGTAGTGAAACGGGGCTGAGATCAAGACCCAGTTCTCGCGCTTCGGTTTGTTGCCTCTCCGAAAGTCGCGCTCGGATGCTGATGCTCGCCAGCGTTCCCAGAGAATCCCGGTGAATGACCGGGTAACCCTCGATAAACTCGTGCACCGTGCTCGAGTTGCCGCTGACCGTCACCGCGGCCCCTTGAAGGGATTCAGCATCGCTGTCCATCACAATGCGACCACCGTCGATGATGATCACGTGTTCGAGGAGATTTGCGACCTCGTCGATCAGGTGGCTGGAGAGCACGATCGTGCGTGGATACAGCGAAAAATCTTCAACCAGTCGGTCGTAGAAGATCTGCCGAGCCACCGCATCCAGGCCCAGGTATGGCTCGTCGAAGAAGGTAACTTCGGCCCGCGAAGCCAGGCCAATGATCACTCCAACGGCCGAAAGCTGGCCGCGGGATAGCTTCTTGATCTTGCGCTTGACCGGCAAGTTGAAGTCTGCGATCAGCTCCTGGGCTAGCGCCTCGTTCCAATTTTCGAAGAAGAGGGACGCTGCTTTGAACGCCTGAAAGACCTTGTACTCATCGGGGTACTTCTGCGATTCACGAATGAAGCAGATGCGGGACAGGGTTGCATCATGCTCGAAGGGCGCGTGCCCGAAGATCTCGATCTCGCCACTGCCGGGGTACCCCTGACCGGTGAGGATCGACATCAGGGTCGTCTTGCCAGCGCCATTGCGGCCGAGCAGACCGTAGATCTTGTTGGATTCTAGCTGCAGGGTAACGTCATCCAGCGCCTTGACGTCCTTAAACGTCTTAGTCAGCCGTTGCGCCGAAACTGCGATTTTCTCAGACATCACTCATACCTCCGTGGGTCGAATCCAATGGATGTGCGGATTTGATCATGTCCATCAGCTCCTCAACTCCGATGCCAAGTTTCCCCGCTTCGGCCGTCAGCGGCTGGACGTACAGGTCATTAAATTTCTGTCGACGCTTTTGCCTCAGCCGTTCCGGCGCGCCCTGTGCTACGAACATCCCGATCCCCCGCTTCTTATACAACAGCCCTTCTTCAACGAGCTTGTTAATTCCTTTGGCCGCAGTTGCCGGGTTAATCCGGTAAAAGGCGGCGAATTCGTTTGTCGATGGCACTTGGGCCTCTTCGGCAAGCACGCCAGCGAAAATATCATTTTCGATCAGCTCGGCGATCTGCATGAAAATCGGTTTCGAATCATCGATCACGCCATGCACTTCCCCTCGTTTGTGGAACCAAATCTCCCAACCAGTTCATTGGTTCATTACTCATGTAACTAACCATAGAACCTGGGTGAAAATTATGCAATACCACTGCCTTCCGCGCACGAAAAAACCGGCCGGCTCTCCGTATTTCCCATATCGGGGAAAAGCGGAGAGCCGGCCGGTTCACCAGAAGCCAGGTGGCTATCTGCGCCAAGTCACGCTGGCGCTTATTTGATGGCTAATGCCTTGCTGACCTCAGTGATAATTGCTGGTAGCAACAGTTTGAATGCCTGGGCGCGATGCGAGATCGAGTTCTTTTCCTCTGCCGAGAACTGAGCCAAGGAACGGTTGGAATCTTTGGGCTGGAATACCGGGTCGTAGCCGAAGCCATGCTCGCCGGCACGCTCGCGGCGCAGCCGGCCCACAAGCTTGCCGAGTTCCACTTGCTGCGCACCACTCGGAGTAGCCAGTGCCGCGGCGCAGACGAACGCGGCGCCACGGTGCTCTTCGGCGATATCACCGAGCTGCCCCAGCAACAGGTCGATATTCGCTTCGTCGTCACCGTGCGATCCAGACCAGCGAGCCGAGAAGATCCCGGGTGCACCGCCTAAGACATCAACGCTCAATCCCGAATCATCGGCCAGCGCGATCAGCCCGGTAGCGGCACTGATCTCCTTGGCCTTCTTCAGCGCATTGCCCTCGAAGGTGACCTGATCCTCGACCGGGTCCGGGGCGCCGGCGGTGGCCGCGTCGATGACCTGGGTGTCGACATCCAGGCCAGGCACCTGGCCGCGCAGCAGCTCGCGCAGTTCGCGCAGCTTGCCCTGGTTGCGTGAGGCTAGGACGAGAACTGCCTCGCTCATTTGGCGTTTCGCAGGGTCTCGGTCTGGATCTGCGCCAGCTCGGTGGTCCCGATCAATGCAAGGTCCAGCAATGCGTCGAGCTTTGCACGCTTAAACGGTGCGCCCTCCGCTGTACCCTGCACCTCGACGAAGTCACCGGAACCGGTGACCACGACGTTCATGTCGGTCTCCGCGCGAACGTCCTCCTCATAAGGCAGGTCGAGCATCGGGGTACCGTCGATAATGCCCACGGAGATCGCCGCGACAGAATCGGAGAGCACCTTCGCGTTGGACTTCAGGATTCCCTCGCGGCGGGCCCATTCCAGCGCTTCGGCCAGCGCCACATAGGCGCCGGTGATCGCGGCGGTGCGGGTTCCGCCATCTGCCTGCAATACGTCGCAGTCGAGCACGATGGTGTTTTCGCCTAGCTGTTTGGTGTCAACCACCGCGCGCAGCGAGCGGCCGATCAGTCGGGAAATCTCATGGGTGCGGCCCGACAGCTTGCCCTTGACCGCTTCGCGGGAGTTACGGGTGTTGGTGGCACGTGGAAGCATCGCGTATTCTGCGGTAACCCAGCCGGTCCCCTCGCCCTTGAGCCAGCGCGGCACGCCCTGGGTGAAGGAAGCGGTGCACAGCACGCGGGTATTTCCGAATTCGATCAGAGCCGAGCCTTCGGCCTGGGTGGACCATCCACGGGTGATGGTGATGTCGCGAAGTTGCGCGGCGCTGCGGCCGTCGGCACGTAAAGTCATGCTTCCATCCTAACGAAAGCACCCCGGCTTCCGGTTCTGTGACGGCACCAGAAGCCAGGGTGTTTAGTCCAACAGGGTGCCAACTCGACTTGGCTGGCGGGCGGTGCTAAATCACCGATTCTTCGACCTCGGCAGATGGGCATTTTTTGGCCGGTAGGACACGGTCGAAGAGCCAGGCAAAGACGAAGGTGTAGATCAGGAAGAACACCAGCAATCCTGCTTCCAGGACCAACGCCTCGAGCAGCGTAACCGAGAGGATCCAGGCGAGAATCGGCACAAGAATCAGCACCAATCCGCCTTCAAACCCGAGCGCGTGGGCAATCCGGCGCCCCACGGTGCGCACCTGGGACTCCTGGCGCTTTTCCCATGCCTCGAACAGGGAGGTCCAGATGTAGTTCCAGATCAAGGCCACGACCGAAGAAGTCACGGCGACAATACCGGAATGCCCGCCGCCAAAACCCAAGAGGACCAAGGCCACGGAGGTCAGCATAATGGCGAAGAGCTCATAGGAAAAGACGTAAATGATGCGTCGAAGAACCGAGGACACGAGGTACTCCTTAGAAGTAGTCCATAGGAAGTCCTTGCGGGTTCGCGTCCATGGTGTAGGTAGTTAATTGCCCCGCGAGTCCTCAGCGGGGTGTGCTTTCCAAGCTAGCACGCGGCAATTCTGCTCGCTAGAGTTCGGTGAGCGAAATCACCGGTCTGGCTGGCTGATCCCTCGGCCGAACGGCGATTTCCGGTGATCAAGGTGCGACGGGGTACTGGCTGCGAATCGCGATCCGATTCCAGCTGTTCATCACGATGGCAAGCCAACTGATCGCGGAGACTTGCTCCGCGCTGAGCACCGCGTTGTCCCCGGCGCGCGACGGCGGCACCTCAAGCTGCGTGACCTCTTCGGCCAAGGCCAGCGCCGCGGCCTCCACCTCGTTGAAGTATTGCGATTCCCACCACGCGGCCAGCACAGCCAAGCGGTCGGACGTCTCCCCGAGTTTCAGCGCATCGCGAGTGTGCATTCGCAGGCAGAAGGCGCAGCCGTTGAGCTGCGAAACACGGATCTTGACCAGCTCACCGAGCAGCGGGTCCAGACCGCAGGCCACCAGCGCCGCTTCGGCCTGCGCATTCAACTCGATCAGGGCCTTGTAGGCCTCGGGATGTTGCTTGCCCAGATTTACGCTGCGTCGCGGTGCCAATGGCATAGTTCGGTTCCTCCGTTGGGTTGGCCCGTGGGTGCGGCGGGCTCGGTTGCCTACCCGTGCCGCAAAAGCCCGCCCGCTACTTCTTGCGCTTGAGCAGCGGGAACTTGCGGACCTTCTCGTAGTTGATCTTCGGCAGCGAGCCGGTGCGGGACTTGAGGTAGTCGGTTCCGCGGTCGCCCTTGAACAGCGTCGGGTGCTTGTCCTCTTTCAGGGAGCCGGAGTAGACCCCGTAGGTCACCCCGGAAATTGCCACGGCGATCCCGCGGTCATAAGTTTCCTTCGCCTCGTCGACGACCTTGTTGATATCGGTCCACACCGGGATGTGGGTCAGCAGCAGGCGCTCGGCGCCCGCCTCGGTGGCCATCTGCCCGGCACGCTTGCCGGTCAGGTGCACCCCGTCGATCGCGTCGTCGCGGCCCTCCTCGAAGGCCGCTTCGCAGAGGAAGATATCCGAACCCCGGGCGGCATCCACCAGCCCCTGGCAGGTATCGGTATCCCCCGAGTAGGTCAGCACACTGGTCAGCAGTTCCCCGTCGGGGCCAGGCTCGCGGGCCTCGACACGCAAGGCGTAGGACTCTTCGATGGGGTGGCGCACCGGGTAGGGGGTGATGGTGAATGGGCCGATATTCACCGGCTGCAGCGCGGTCCACTGGCGGAAGTCGTAGTCCTTGTGCATGGTGTCGCCCTCGGGCAGGCCGTAGGCGGTCTCGATCCGATTGGCGGTATCCGCCGGCCCATGAACCAGCATTTTTTCGCGGTTCCAGCCGTTTGGGTCCCAGCGGATGGCCACGTGCATGCCGCACAGGTCCATGCAGTGATCCGGGTGGAGATGGGAAATCATGATCCCATCGAGGTCCTTGATATCGGTATAGCGCTGCAGGACGCCCAGGGCGCCGGAGCCAAGATCGAGCAGGATCTTCCAGTCGCGAGTGCCATCAAAGGCAGTGACCAGGTAACAGGACGCCGGGGAGCTCGGGCCCGGGAACGACCCGGTGCACCCGATAATGGTCAGCTTCATTGCTTACTCGCTTTCGCCGCGGCAATCAGTTCCGGGGTTAGCCTGGTGATCGCACCGGTGGGATAGTGGGCGGCCACATGGTCCACATGGCGCACCTGCAATACTTCCGGTCCGAGGAATCGGCGAGCCAATACCCCAAAACTATCAGCGTTCCCGGTGGCAAGGAATTCGTGACGCGCCGCCAGCTGGTCCTCGCGTACCAATTCATGGGTCGTCAAGGCGCGGAAGGCATCCTTTGCGGTCTCCTCGGCGCTGGAGACCAGGGTGACCGACTCCCCCATCACGTAGGAAATCACGCCGGTGAGCAGCGGGTAGTGGGTGCAGCCCAGGATCAGCGTGTCCACCTCGGCGGCCTTCAGCGGGGCCAGGTATTCCTCGGCCTGCGCCAGCAGCTCGGCACCGGCGGTAATCCCTGACTCCACAAATTCGACAAACCGCGGACAGGCCACCGCGTGCACCTTCAACGACGGCGCGGCGGCAAAAGCGTCCTCGTAGGCGCGCGATCCCACCGTCGCCTGGGTGCCGATCAGCCCGATCTTCCCATTCTTCGTCGCTGCGACCGCACGGCGCACCGCCGGCTGGATCACCTCGACCACCGGGATCCCGTAGCGCGCGGTATAGCGTTCGCGGGCGTCACGCAGCACCGCCGAGGAGGCCGAATTGCAGGCGATCACCAGCAGCTTCACCCCGGCGTCCACCAGCTCGTCCATCACGCCCAGCGCATTGGCCCGCACCTGGGCGATCGGCAACGGGCCGTAGGGCGAGTTCGCGGTGTCTCCGACGTAGATCAACGATTCGCCCGGCAGCTGGTCGATGATCGCGCGGGCCACGGTCAGTCCACCGACCCCTGAATCGAAGATCCCGATCGGGGTATTGGCATTTGGCGCGCTGAGCGGAGAACTGGCGAAGTAGGAGTTCATCGCCTAGCGCTCCGCATTCATCAGTGCCTGCATCAAGGTGTCCTGCACCCAGGAGACCAAGTTGTACACCAATCCCAGATACTCTTGCGGCGATTGCACGGCCGCGGCATCGACCAGCTGGGCGATCCGCTCCGAATCCGCCTCGTCGCGGATGTCCAGCCGCTCGGCGAGCACCAGGCGCACATCGTTCAACGCCCGCGCGAAGCGTTGCGCGGCCGGGACCTGGAGCACCAGCTTCTCGGTCTCCAGCAAAAGCTGGGCCTCGCGTAATAAAGAGGTCTTTTCGGCGATCAGATCCGCTTCGGTCAGCCGGCGGAATTCCGCGGCCACCGCCTTGTCCTCGCTGGCATCCGGAAGCAGCCGCTTGACCGCGGCATCGGATGGTTCGGGAAGATCCGCGCTCTTTGGGCGCATCCCGGTCAGCGCGTACAGCGGATCGATATCCTCGGGCAGCTCATGCACCGCGGCGCGTTCTTCGAGCACCGTGATGACGTCGCCGAAGAGTTCGCGCAGCAATTTCCGTTCCGAGGCGTGCAGCGTACCGGTGATTCCGCGCGCGCCACTTTTAAAGGCCTTTGCCACGTAGCTTAGGCCTCCTGGGTCATGGTTGCCTGCAATCCGAAGCCGTGCATCGCATGCACGTCGGACTCGATCGCCTCCCGGGCACCGCTGCGCACGACGCAAAAACCGTCGTTGTGCACCTGCAGCATCAGCTGTTCGGCGCGCTCGCGGGTGAAGCCAAAATACGACTGGAACACATAGGAGACATAGCTCATCAGGTTCACCGGGTCGTTCCACACGATAAGGCGCCAGGCCTTATCCTGCGCCTTGAGGGTCTCGGGGTTCGTCATTACATCGGGCATAGCGGTCATAATTCTCATTTTACGCCCCATCTTGCCAGGAGGCGCGGTGCGTTGTGAATATCACCGCAAGCGTGAGGCGTTATACAGTAAAGGCCGGTCCATCCACTTTTCGATCAGGAGCACCACATGCTCACCAGCCTTTTTACCGATCACTACGAGCTGACCATGCTGCAGGCGGCCCTCGCCTCCGGCGCCGCTCACCGCCCCTCGGTGTTCGAAGCCTTCTCGCGCCGACTGCCCGAGGGACGACGCTATGGCGTGGTCGCCGGCACCGGTCGCCTGCTCGAAGGCCTCAAGGACTTCCACTTCGGCGACGCGCAGCTGCGCTTCCTCTCGGATACCAAGGTGGTGAACAAGCAAACCCTGGATTACCTGGAGAACTTCAAGTTCACCGGCGACATCACCGGCTACGCCGAGGGCGAGCTCTACTTCCCGCACTCCCCGATCCTCACCGTGCAGTCCACTTTCGCCGAGGCCTGCGTGATCGAAACCTACATCCTCTCGATCCTGAACCACGATTCGGCCATCGCCTCGGCCGCCTCGCGCATGATCGCCTCGGCCGGCACCCGTCCGTGCATCGAGATGGGCTCCCGGCGCACCCACGAGGAATCCGCGGTGGCCGCGGCCCGCGCCGCGATCATCGCCGGATTCGATTCGACCTCCAATCTGGAGGCCGGCGCACGCTACGGGATCAAGACGGTAGGCACCTCCGCGCACTCCTTCACCCTGCTGCACGACACCGAAGAGCAGGCCTTCGCCGCGCAGATCCAATCGCTGGGCAAAGACACCACGCTGCTGGTGGACACCTACGAGGTGGAGGCCGGGGTGCGCACCGCGGTCAAGGTGGCCGGTCCCGAGCTCGGCGGGGTGCGTCTGGACTCCGGCGACCTGGTCCAGCAGGCCGGCTGGGTGCGCGAGCTGCTCGACGACCTGGGCAACTGGAACACCAAGATCACCGTCACCTCTGATCTGGACGAATACGCGATCGCGGCCCTGGGCAGCGCACCGGTGGATTCCTACGGCGTGGGCACCGCCCTGGTCACCGGTTCCGGGCACCCGACCGCCTCGATGGTCTACAAGCTCGTCGCCCGGCAGGATTCGGCCGGCAGCTGGATTCCGGTGGCGAAGGCCTCGGCGAACAAGGCGAGCGTCGGCGGGCGCAAGCACGCGGTCCGCCAGCTGAACGAACGCAACCGTGCCACCGCGGAGATCGTCTCGCTCGAGGAGTACAGCACCGGCGGGCCCGAGCGCCAGCTTTCGGTGCCCTTCGTCACCGCGGGCCGGATCGATGAGTCCTTCATCGGCGCGGCCGGCGTGGAGAAGGCCAGGGCGCGTCACCACGCCTCGATCCAGGAAATGCCCGGAGTGGCACGCAAGCTCCAGCGCGGCGAGCCGGTCATCCCGACGATCATCCGCGAGGACTGAGCGCCGAGGCAGTATTATGGTTAAAACCCTATTCACTCGCAATGATTAGGAGCAAAACATGACTCGAGCCCTGCTAGTTGTCGATGTCCAACCGGATTTCTGCGAAGGCGGCCCGCTGGCCGTGGCCGGCGGCAACGCCGTCGCTGCCGCGATCGCCGAGGATGTGATGGCCCGCCGCGAGTCCTACAGCGCGATCATCACCACCCAGGACTGGCATATCGATCCGGGAGCCCACTTTTCCGAGGCCCCGGACTTCGCCGACTCCTGGCCGGTGCACTGCGTCGCCGGCACCGAAGGCGCGGAGCTGCACCCAAGCATCGCCGCGCTGGAAGTCGACGCGCACTTCGCCAAGGGCCGCTTCACCGCCGCCTACTCGGGGTTCGAGGCCCGGGTCCTGGATCCGGGCGCGGCCCCGGAGGATGAGTCCGGCGCCCTGCTGGATCAATGGTTGCGCGAGCGCGGCATCACCACGGTGGATATCGTGGGCATCGCCACCGATCACTGCGTGCGCGCCACCGCGCTGGATGCCGCCCGCGCCGGATTCAGCACCACCGTGCTCGCCCCGCTGACCGCGGCGGTGAGCCCGCAGAACCTGCCGGCGGTCTACACCCAGCTGCGCGAGGCCGGAGCCATCGTGCTTACCCTGGGGCTGGAACCGGTCAGCCCCGCGCCCTGAGCCTTCGTAAAACGCCGACGGCGCCCCGCTTTATGCGGGGCGCCGTCGGTCGTTCGCCGGACCTATTTGCACCCGAGAAACCAATCCTGCAGCCTGTCGCTGCGCCGCCGCACCGGCTACTTTTCGCCCACGGCCAGCGAAGCATCTGCGGATGCGGTAGGCGTGGGCTCCGCCTGGCGCTCGCGCTGGATCGCTCCGGGCTGCCGGCTGCTGGCGATATCCGCGGGGTTGACCGGGTCGATCTCCCCGGTGGCCTGCAGGTACCAGTCGGTCAGCAGCGGATCCTTGGTGCCCAGCCCGGCACCGGCTCCTTCCTCCTTGCGCACCTCGGTGGCGTTGAACACGAAGTCATCGCCGAAGTCCTCGATGCCGCGGCGGATGCCCTGGGCGATCGCCGCATGGGCGAACTTGACCCGCAGAATATATGGATCGGTGCGCAGATCGCGCCACCAGGCGATCATGATGCCCATCACCACAAAGGCGAAAGGCAGTGCCGAGACCACCATCAGCGATTGCAGTCCGGCCAGCCCCTCCGCGCCGCCGGCCAGCAGCAGCGAGGCCGCGGTGAGCCCCAGCAGCAGCCCCCACACCACGGTGACCCAGCGCGAAGGCTCGGGCCGGCCGCGCTGCGACATCGAGGCCATGACGATCGAGGCCGAATCGGCCGAGGTGATGAAGAAGACGATGATCGAGACCATCGCGATGATCGACAGCACGGTGCCTCCGGGCAGCTGGTCCAGGACCGCGAACAGCATCGCCTCCGGTGAACCGGCATCGCTGATGCCCTGGCCGGTCAGCTCCATCCACATCGAGGTGCCGCCGAAGATGGAGAACCAGAAGAAGCAGACCAGCGCGGGGACGATGATCACCACGGTCACGAACTCGCGCAGCGTGCGGCCGCGGGAGATCTTGGCGATGAACAGGCCGACGAACGGGGTCCAGGTCACCCACCAGGCCCAGTAGTAGGTGGTCCAGCCGCCCATGAACTCGGCCGCTTCCGGGCTCTGGTTCGGGTTGCGCATCAGCATGGTCCACAGCTCGCCGAAGAACGCGGCCATGCTGGCGGGCATGAAGTTCAAGATGAACAGGGTCGGCCCGACGATGAAGATGAACAGCGCCAGCATCCCGGCCAGCACCATGTTCAGGTTCGACAGGGCGCGGATGCCGCGCTTGACCCCGGAGACCGCCGAAAGGATGAACAGCACCGTCAGCACGGCGATCGAGCCGATCAGGAACGCGTTGCCCACCGGCCCGGCCCCGCTGACCATCTGGTAGCCGCGGCCGATCTGCAGGGCGCCGATGCCCAGCGAGATGGCCGTGCCGAACAGCGTCACCAGGATGGCGAAGATGTCGATGGCCATGCCGATCGGGCCGTGGGTGCGGGCGCCGAAGATCGGTTCGAAGATCGAGGAGATCAGCGGCGGACGCCCGCGCCGGTAGGCGCTGTAGGCGATGGCGCCGCCGACCAGCGCGTAGTAGGCCCAGGCGATCGGGCCCCAGTGCAGCATGGTTTGCGCCATGGCATCGTGCATGGCATCCGGGGTTCCGGCGGCCGACTCGAACCCGTAGGGCGGATCCTGGAAGTAGACCAGCGGTTCATAGGGGCCATAGAACAGCAAGCCGATGCCGATGCCGGCCGAGAACAGCATCGCCACCCAGGACACGGTCGAGAATTCGGCTTTCTCATCGTCGGCGCCCAAGCGGATGCCGCCGGTGCGCGAATAGCCGACCACCAGCATGAACACGGCGATCGCGATCGAGAGCAGCCCGAACATCCAGCCGAAGTTCGTGGTCACCCAGGACAGCGCCGTGCCGCCGAGCGTGGCGACGGTATCAGGTGCCAGCACGGCCCAGAGAATCACCGCCACAATCAACGCGCCGGATAAGGCGAAGACAAGTTTATTGGTGCGGAAATCCTGCCTGGTCGATTCTACGCCGATGCCCGGAATCAGGGCCGGATGCACCAGCCCGGGCTGGGTGAATTCCTTGAGCAGCTTGCGCATCGGAGGCCGGGGTCGGGCGGGGTGCGGTTCCCGCGGGGTACTCTGCTTTGCCATGTTTTCCACCTGAGGTCGCTTTTTCGTCACTGCCTTGCCGGCGCGGGCTGGATCCGGTTCCTCACCCGATCCTGCGCCCGCACCACGGCGGCGGGTCCGCGGCAGCGCGCCGGGCCGCGGACAGGATGCCGGGCCCAAACGGCACGGTGGCCCCGGCCGCCTGGTCCACGTGCAGCCCGAGGATTTCCTCGGTCGCCACCAGTTGCCCCGAGCGGTACAGCTCGTGAGCCAGATGCAGTTTCTTCGCGCCGAAGCCGGCCAGCACCGTGCGCACGCTCAGCGGTTCGCCGAGCGAAACCTCCTGCAGGTAGCGCACATGGGCTTCCACGGTGTAGAGCGAGCAGCCGCTGGCGGCCCGGTAGTCCTCCCCCAGGCCCAGCGACTCCATCGCGGCATCCGTGGCGTATCCGAAGACCAGCACGTAGTAGGGCTCGGACATGTGCCCGTTGTAATCGATCCAGGCCGCGTCAACCGTCGTTTCGTAGCTGCTCAGCAGCCCCGGCTGTTGGGCGCTCATCCCCGGCCTCCGGCAAGTTTGCGGATGGCGATAATCCCGGCGTCGCGTTCGGCGACCAGCTGCCCGAAACTCCGTTCGCCGGCGGCCGTGTCACAGCCGGCCACCACCGAATCGCGCAGCTCACCGGTCAGCTCCGGGGCATCCAGGCGCGTCCACGGCGACTTCAGCGACGGTCCGAAATGGTCGAGCATATGCGCCATGCCGCCTTCGCCGCCGGCCAGATGGAAGGTGAGCATCGGGCCATGCATCGGCCAGCGCAGCCCCGGGCCGTCGGTGATCGAACGGTCGATCTGCTCGACCGTGGCCTCGCCGTTGTCGATCATGTGCAGCGCCTCGCGCCACAGCGCCTCCTGCAGGCGGTTGGCGATGAATCCGGGGACCTCGCGGTCCATCAGGATCACCGACTTGCCGATCTGCTCGTAGAATTCGGCGGCCCATGCCTCGGCCCGCTTGCTGGTCAGCTCGCCGCCGACCACCTCGACCAGCGGGATCAGGTAGGGCGGGTTGAACGGATGGCCGACCACAAAACGCTCGGGGTGCGCCAGCGCCACGGCCATATCCGTCATCGGGTAGCCGGAGGTGGAGGAACCGATGACCACGTCCGGATCCACCACCGCGTCCAGCTCCGCGAACAGCTTGCGCTTGAGCTCTAGCTGTTCGGGGGCCGATTCCTGCACGAACCCCGCCCCGGCGACCGCTTCGGCCAAATCGGTGTGCACGCTGAAGGCGTTCTTGTCCGCTCCGGGGACCATGTCCAGCTGTTCCAGGGCCGGCCAGGCCGCCTCGATCAGCCGTCCCAGCTTCGCGGCCGCATCGGGTGCCGGGTCCCAGACCTTGACCTTGTAGCCGCGGGCCAGGAAGTAGGCGGCCCAGCCGCCGCCGATGGTTCCGGCGCCGATGCAGGCGATGGTGTCGATGTCGTTGATTGCGCGAATGCGTTCCATGCTCAGGCTCCTGCCGGGATCTGGACTTTGAGGTCGAGGATTTCGCGGGCCTCGTCGGGGGTCGCCACTTCGGCGCCCAGGGATTCGATAATGCCCACCGCGCGGTCGGTGAGCTGCGCGTTGGTGGCTTTCACTCCCTTGGACAGGTACAGGTTGTCCTCCAGGCCGACGCGGGCGTGGCCGCCGGCCAGCACCGACTGGGCCACCCAGGGCAGCTGGTTGGCGCCGATGGCGAAGGAGGTGAATTCCGCGCCCTTGGGCAGCAGGTTGACCATCGCGTGGAGCAGGCCCGGGTCCACCGGGGCCCCGTAGGGCACGCCCATGCACAGCTGGTACAGCGGCGGCGGGTCGATCAATCCCTCCTGCACCATGACATTGGCGAACCACAGGTTCCCGGTGTCGAAAATCTCCAGCTCCGGGCGCACCCCCAGCTGCTGGATCCGTGCCGCGCCTTCGCGCAGCATGTCCGGAGTGGAGACGTAGAGGTTGCTGCCATCGCCGAAGTTCAGCGAACCGCAGTCCAGCGTGCAGATTTCCGGCAGCAGCTGCTCGACGTGGGGCAGCCGTTCCAGGCCGCTGACCAGGTCGGTGCCCGGCAGCTGGGCGGTCGGGTTCTGCGGGTCGAGGACCAGGTCCCCGCCCATTCCGGCGGTCAGGTTGATGACCGGGTCCACCTCCGAGGCGCGGACGCGTTCAACGACCTCGCGGTAGTATTCGACCTTGCGCGAGCTGAGCCTGGTCTGCAGATCGCGCACGTGGATGTGGACGACCGAGGCACCGGCCCGTGCCGCGGCAATCGCATCGTTGGCGATTTCTTCCGGAGTCACCGGAACGAATTCGCTCTTTGCGGTGGTGTCGCCTGCTCCGGTCAGGGCGCAGGTCAAGATTATTTTTCGGTTCATCTCTAAACTCCTTTTGTAGCTCTTTTGCCCGGTCTGCGAATTACCGGGATTCCGCGGCCCAACGGGAATCGGCCCGGGATCCGTCCAGCGCGATGCAGCGCCGGAGATAGTCGCGCAATCCGCGGGCCATGGCCGGCTTGTCGATCACCCGGGTCAGCACCTTGATGCCGTATCCATCCATCAGCGAGGTCAGTTCCAGCGACATGCTGTCGGGGTCGCCCGCCCGGAACAGCCCCTGGCGTTGGCCATCCTCGATCGTGCTGCGTACGGTCGCTACCCAGCGCCGGTAACTCTCGACATAGGCCTCGTCGTAGCGTCCATCCACGGTGATCTTGTTCCACATCTGGACCCAGATCGACCATTCAAGCTCCGCGGTTCGCCCATCGGGAGATTGCAGCTCAAGCAGCCTGGTCAACCGCTCGGCCGGGTCGGTTACCTCGCTCAGCCACGCGACTTGTCGGTTATAGGCCAGTTTCACCGAGTAGTTCATGGCCGCGCCGAACAGTTCCTGCTTGGTCGGGAAGTAATAATGGACCGTCGCGCTGGATACTCCGGCTTCGGCCGCGATGTCGGCAATCCGCACCGATTCAAAGCCCTGCTCGGCAAATAATCGCCAAGCCGTTTCGATAATTTTGCGATGGCCTAACTTTTGATCAGCCGACGGAAGACGCTCAGCGGCACCCTCCAGTCTCGGGATGGCGGCAGAAACCGCAGAGCTCTCCTCGCCCATGATCCAGCTGACCGTCACCCCGGTAGCCGTGGCAAGGCGCAGCAGCTCGTCGGCGGTAAACCGCCGTAATCCCTTCAAAGACTTGGAGAGCTTCGTTTCATCGATGCGAATTTGCGCGGCGATCTCCCGCTGCGAACTGCCGCTCTTTTTGATTGCGGCCCGGATCCGCTCGCCGATCGGGCCCATGGCTGTGGTACTTGGCATGCCAGCTAGCCTATATGTAACTTTCATGAATCGCAAAGTATTTTGATATTTAGTCAGAACTTGCGATTTTGGGAACCGCGTCGCATTGGCGATTCATGCCGTGGCAGAAGCGAATCCGGGAGCAACGGCGCAAGACACGGAACGGTTCCCAGCAGTTCCTAGGCCGAGCCGCTCTGGGAAAGCTCCTTGCGAGCGGCCGGAAGCAAGTACGCCAGAGGTGCATCCCGCAGCTGGGCTCAACGCCGCCGGCCGCGGAGACGATGTTTGCGTCATGCGCTCGGCGACCCTGTCCTGCAATGCGAGGAAAGCAAGCGGTGCCCGAAGCCGGGTCCTACCGGATCCTGGCGGGCAGGCTGCATGGAATGGCGACTTTCAAGAGCGAAAATAACAACTGCTCGCCGCTCGGATTCCGTTCGGTTCACGGCGCTGGCCACAGGCCTGGAAGCGGCCAGCCCCGCGCCCTGAGCCTTCGTTAAACGCCGACGGCGCCCCGCATGATGCGGGGCGCCGTCGGCGGATCGCCGGACCTATTTGCGCCCGACGAACCAATCCTGCAGCTTGTCGATGCGCGCCAGCAGCTGGTCCGCGGTCGCCTGCGGCACCGCCGGACCGCCGCATACGCTGCGCAGCTTGTTGTGCACCTGCCCATGCGGCACGCCGGTGCGCGAAGCCCATGCCGAGACGTTCTTGGACAGCTTCGAGCGCAGGTCCATCATCCGCCGGTGGTCGCTGACCGGTTCGGGCTTCGTGGCCCCGCGCGAAATCTGCTTGTTCTGCTGCTCGCGCAGCAGCGCGGACACCTGCTCGGTATCCAAGAGGCCGGGAATCCCGAGGAAGCCGAGCTCCTCATCGCTGCCCAGCTCCGCACCGGTGCCGAACTCGCCGCCATCGAAGAGCACCCGGTCGAAGGAGGCCTGGGAATTCAGCGCCTCGAATTTGGCCTTGTTCAGCTCGTCGCTGGCTTTCTCCTCGCGATTCGCCTCTTCGAGGAACGCGTCGTCCAGTCCGTCTTCGAGCTTCTCCCCTTCGCGGTCCAGCGCGTGGTCGCGTTCGATCTCCATCTCGTTGGCCAGCGCCATCAGCACCGGCACCGAGGGCAGGAACACGCTGGCGACCTCGCCACGCTTTCGGCTGCGCACAAAACGCCCGACGGCCTGCGCGAAGAACAGCGGGGTCGAGGTGGAAGTGGCATACACGCCCACGCACAGCCGGGGCACGTCCACGCCCTCGGACACCATGCGCACCGCGACCATCCAGCGCGAATCCGAGGCGGCAAAATCGTCGATCTTCTGCGAGGCCTTCGGGTCATCGGAGAGGATGGTGGTGACCTTCTCGCCGCTGATCGCCTCCAGCTGGGTGGCATAACCGCGCGCGTCCTCATGGTCGGTGGCGATCACCAGGGCGCCGGCATCCTTCACGGTGCGCCGCACCTCGGAAAGCCGGCGATCCGCCGCACGCAGCACCGAAGGAATCCAGTCGCCGTGCGGGTCCAAGGCGGTGCGCCACGCATGCGCGGTGACATCCTTGGTGAATCCGGCGCCGAGCTCGGCTTCCATCTCCTCGCCGGCCGCGGTGCGCCAACGCATCGCCCCGGAATAGGCCATGAACAGCACCGGGCGCACCACGTGGTCCGCCAGCGCCTTGCCATAGCCGTAGGTGTAATCCGCCTTCGAGCGGCGGATGCCATCGCCCTCGTCCACATACTGCACGAAGGGAATCGGCGCCGCGTCCGAGCGGAACGGAGTACCGGTCAGCGCCAGCCGGCGGGTGGCCGGCTCGAAGGCCTCGCGAATGCCATCGCCCCAGGAGAGCGCGTCGCCTGCGTGGTGCACCTCGTCCATCACGACCAGCGTGCGCGCGCCTTCGGTTTTCGCCCGGTGCACCGCTGGCTTCTGCGCCACCTGCGCATAGGTCACCACGACGCCCAAGTAGTGCGAGCCGTGCCGCCCATCGGAGTTCTTGTAGTTCGGATCCAGCGCGATTCCCACGCGTGCCGCGGCATCGGCCCACTGCTTTTTCAGGTGGTCCGTGGGCGCGACGACGATCATCCGGTTGATCTTGCCCGAATCGACCAGCACCTTCGCCAGGCGCAGCGCGAAGGTAGTTTTACCCGCACCGGGGGTCGCCACGGCCATGAAGTCCCGTGGTTCGGCGTCAAAGTATTTTGCCAGCGCCTCGGCCTGCCAGGCACGAAGCTTCGGCCCGGTTCCCCAGGCAGCCCGTTCCGGATACGCCGGAGGGAGCTTGTCTTCCAGCGGAAGCTTGTCACCAAAATCAAAAAGTGTCTCGGTCATTTACCTTTTCCCGATGGTTCCTGCTGGTTGTCCCGCTACTTAACCCATCATGGATTCGTAGATTTCCTTGCATTCGGGGCAGACAGGGAACTTCTTCGGGTCACGGCCCGGCGTCCACACCTTGCCGCACAGCGCGATCACCGGCTCGCCGGACAACGCCGACTCCATGATCTTTTCCTTCTGCACATAGTGCGCAAAGCGCTCATGATCGCCGGCCTCGACGCCATGCGTCGTCTCCGTGCGTTCGATCGTTGATGTTCCACCACGGGTTTCTTCAGACTGTTCCACCATGCCACCAATTCTAGTACGCCACGGCCCAGCACGGCACCCTCGACGATGGGAGCTTGTCCACACTGCCATCCCCTTGACTCGTCTGCTGCCCCGGCAGGACGCGCATGAATACCCGCGCAACCAGCGCTTTTGCCTCCCATCGCTGGCGTCCCACCCACTTGAGCTCGCTGCCTTCTAAACCTCCGATGCCACCGGGTGTGTCTGCGCGCCCAATTGCGCGGAAGCTTATCCACAGTCCGCGCACCGCAAGCCCACCCCCTGTTTGTCCGGGCGCATACTCGAACCCATGAACACCACCGCCCTCGGGGACACCCTCAGCCAGCTGGACCGGGAGCTCACCGAGCTCACCGGCCCGGGCTTGTCCCCGAGCCTCACAGGCACTAGCCTGCGGGCCCTGTTCACCGGCACCACACAGCTGCTCAGCACCCTGCGCGAACACCTGGCCGGCACCGAGGACCCACGCCTCGCCCTGGAACTGGCTTCTGCCGGACAGGCTCTGGCCGATGAAGCCGCCCGCATGCGCGTGACCGCCGCGGACCGCCTCGCGGCCACCAACGCCCACACCCTCCACCCGGACGAACTGGACGCGCTGCGCACCGCCGGCGCCGACACCAGCCAGGACGCGCAGCGCTGCACCGGAAGGCCCACCTTCCTGGACCCCGCCGCGCTGCTCGCGTCTTGGCTGCACCTGCCCTACACCGAAGCGGCCACGCTCGTCCAGGACGCGAGCGACCTCATTGGCCGCCGGAACCCGGCAGGAAATCTTCTCCCTCCGCGCTTCACCCACCTCGGTGCGCTGTTCACTACCCCGGACCCCACCCGAACCCCGGTGCTGCATCCGACCCTCGT
>NZ_PCPW01000024.1:0-17253 GCF_002979835.1 Arthrobacter sp. MYb221
ACTTCGGCAGGATACTTCTTGGGCATGGTTTCTATCTTTCTCTCGAAAGACAGCGGCATCAAATCAGGGACGGTTCATCAACTCATCTGAACAGCCCGTCCCGCCTGATGCCCCGCAAGCTCTGAAATCCCCGTGGGTGGCCGGTGCCCTTGCCATCGCCGCGGTAATCCTCGTCGGGTTGAACCTGCGTATGGGCATCGCCTCCGCGTCACCGCTCTTCCATGAGCTGCAGGAGATGTTGGGCTACGGCACCTTTATCGCCTCGCTGCTGCCCACAATTCCGGTGCTCTGCTTCGCGGTCGCTGGTGCCGCGACCAGCTTGGTGATTCGCCGTACCGGCCTTGAACTGGGCATTGCTCTTTCCTTGCTGCTGCTTACGGCTGGCTTGGCCCTGCGAATCGTCGATTCGATCTGGGCGCTATTGGCAGGCACGGTGGTGGGCATGAGTGGTTTGGCTATCTGCAACGTGGCCATGCCCTCCTTCATCCGCGAGCATCACGGGCACCGCTCGGCATCTATGACCGCCGCGTACACGACAACCATGTCAATCGGAGCGACCTTCGCCTCCGCGGTCAGCATCCCTCTGGCGATGCAAGTCGGATCGCCGACAACCGCCCTGGCTTTGTGGGCGATACCGGCCAGCTTGGCACTGCTGGCCTTTGTGCCTTTGTCTTTCTCGGGAAACCGCACGAAGCCCGCTGCGGGCGCGCATGTCTCGCCTTGGCCGCTGCTGGCTACGGGCAAGGGTTTGCTATTCACCACGGTCTTCGGAATTCAATCGCTGCTGGTCTACACGGTGGTCAGTTGGTTGCCGCATATTCTCATCTCGCGCGGGCTGGAACCGGCTGCCGCCGGGCTGATGCTCGGAATCGTGCAGGGAGTGAGCATCCCGGCCGTGTTGATCATGCTCTGGATGGCCTCGAAGCCGGGTTTGCTGCGCAGCGCTTTCTTGTTAACCACAAGCTGCTCGGTACTCGGCTTCCTGGCCCTGCTGGTTATGCCTGTGGAATTGTCCTTGATCAGCTCGATACTCATCGGACTGGGGTTCGGCGTTTTCCCGCTGGTTATGCTTATGCTCAGCCGCAGCGGTGGAAGCGCGGAAGAAACCACGGCCCTGTCCACTGTGGCCCAATCGGTAGGCTACTTGATTGCGGCCCTAGGCCCGTTCGCACTTGGTCTGATGCAAGGTGCCTTGGGATCCTGGACCTTTGGACTAGCGATCGTGCTAGTCTTCGCGGTGGTTCAGCTGGTGTTCTGCTTCAAGCTCGGAGGCCTGCGCACCGAAGCCGAATCCCGGAAGCTGGTCGAAGTTGATGGCTCAGCCGAAGTGGAGCGCTCATGAGCAACATGCCAATTCGCCCGCCGCTGGCCGATGAGGTCGTTGCTCGGTTGCGCGATGCCGTCGCTCAAGGACGCTGGGCGGTAGGGGATCGCATTCCGGCAGAACCAGAGCTGATCGCCGAAATGGGTGTTTCGCGCGGAACGCTGCGCGAAGCCGTTAAGGCACTGGCTCGCACGGGCATGTTCGAAGTGCGCAGGGGAGACGGCACCTATGTGCGGGCCACCAGTGAAATCAGCGGAACCGCGCAACGTATCTACCGGGAACACTCGGACCAGGATGTGCTGCAGGTGCGTTTTGCTTTGGATACCCAGGCCGCACGGCTCGCTGCGAAATCCTCCGATGCGGAGGTGATCCAACGGTTGCGTAGCTTGCTGCGTCAGCGAAGCGATGCCTGGCAGAAGCAGGACTACCTAGCATGGTCGCAGGCTGACTGGCAGTTCCACCTTGAAGTGGCACGCGCCTCCGGAGTTCCGCTGCTGCACGAGATCTACGAGAGCTTCGGCGACGTCTTCCACGGCACCAAGATGGCCCAGCGACTTTCGGAGGGGTTCGACGGTTGCCTACGCGAGGGGCATGAGTCCCTGGTGGATGCCATCGAAGCCGCCGACGACGAATCGGCCGCCCAAACAGTCATTGCTAACCTCGATTACTGCATGAGTTGGATGCCCTAGGAACCCAACAGTATTGCGTGTTCAGCCTGAGGCAAGCCGGAATGTAATCGTTGATTAATGACTATAGTTTATTGCGTCTAACTATGCGGATGGATCCAACCTAAGCGTAGGTTGTCTCGATTCATGATTCGACCAAGTTAGGAATTCGATAAATGGGCAATTTCGAGTGTCGGCCTGGATCGAGGAGTCGAATCTCATTGATAACTTATGTAAGTGCAACCTGCAATATCCGGAGAAATTCTGTCGAGCGGTACCCTTCGGTAACTATTATCTAGGTTTGATTTGAATCAATGTAATCGCGAGTATCCATCGCTTGATTTCCAATATTTTCGAGGTTGGGATGAGCCGTGAATGACCATCCACCGTCGACGTCAGTGATGTCGTAAAGGTAGAATTTCACTGGTTCAGAGGAGCCCGCAATCTTAACGAGTAGAGACGTGATCCCATCGCCATACTCGCTGTAACTGACATATTCGGTCAGCTCTGCACCATGTAATTTTTCGAACGTTCTAGCGCTTGGCCCAGTACAATCCACCGGATTCAGATCCGAGGACAATGCTTCATTCCAAGCATCGCAATCAGCTGCGATGAGGGCATACTCCGTCCATGATTCTAAGAATTTCTCCTTGGAACTATGATCAATCACTGCTTCAAGATTGATCCCGGAGGGTTCTTCGCTAGGCGGAGAGCTAGAGGGCTCTGCGTTTGGCCGAACCTGCTGATTGAATCCTTCCTCGCTATATGGAGAAATATTTCCGGTTTCTTCATCGGCGAAAGTTCGGTCTTGCTCCAAGCGTTTGCTAACGAATGCCGAGGACAATGGCTCGACGAAGTACCACTTGCCTTGGATGTTTTGGGGTTCAGGGATGCCGAACTGAGTAGTCGTTGATGTCCCTGCTAAAGATCCGGTAATGGTCCATACATCTAGAGTTTCGACCACGTCCTCGTATTGAATGCCAGAAAGCGCCATATCCTCGATTAGGAGGGCTTCATTAGTAGTGCAGTCCGCAACTCGAACCTCCGGATGAAAGGCTTCGTTCCAAGCTTCACAATCACCTTTGGCGACAGCATTATTGACCCAAGTCGTGAGAAGTCCGTTTAGTGAAGAATGATCAATTGCGGCCGATGTCGTCGTGCGCAGATCAGCGTAGGACTCATCTGTTCGTGGTTCAGTAAGGCTTAATTTTTGGACCTGTTCAGCAGCGTCGAGTTTTGCTTCATAACGTTCTTCCCACGTCATGTTAACGGGCGCTGATTCCACTACTTCCTCTTCTACCTTATTCGAGGCAAGCGGTTCCGCAGTATTTCCCTCTCCGCTACATGCAGTGAGCAACAATAAGAGAGCGACGCTGACAGCACTTGATTGCAACTTCATGAAGAGGTTCCTTACCTGCCGATAGAAAAGCGCTTTACTACATGCAAAGTATAATCTATTGTATTCGATAATCGCATCAAGGGATTTGGCTTAGCTCGGCATTCAATCGTTTGAGGGGTCACTTCTGCAAGTCGCCCCTCAGGCTTAAATCGGTACGTCCTGCCTCGCTACTTTTCAACGCTAATCGAACAAAGTAATGCAATGCCCGTCTCGGCACTCAAGAAGCTCCGCTAAACGGCCTTCATCCGAGCAACGTTCTCCTGCACCACTGCCCTGAAATCGCCACCGGATGCTGCGAAGGTATTGCGCTGCAACTGGTATTCGGCGCCGCGTTCAATCAATCGGATAATGCCCTGTAGTTCATCGGAACAACCAAGCTGCTCAGCCACTGGGGCTAGTCGCTTCACTTCGGCACGCAGGTGGTCGGTCACCAGCATCTCGTCGCCTTGGGCGTTGAGGATGATGATGGCATCCAAGCCGTAGCGGGCGGCCCGCCATTTGTTCTCCACGCGGAACCAGGCCGGCATGACCGGAACCTTGTATCCGGCCTCGATGGCCAGGGACATATCGTGCACCAGGCACTGGGTCAGCGCGGTAATCGCGGCGATGTCATCCAGGGAGCTCAGTCCGTCGCAGATGCGCATTTCCACGGTCCCGAAGCGCGGCACCGGGCGCACATCCCAACGGATTTCCGAAACGTCATCGATTACGCCGGTATGAAGCATGTCTGCCACGTGGGATTCGTATTCGGACCAAGAGTTGAAATGAAACGGGATGCCGGCGGCTGGCAGCTGCTGGAACATCAGCGAACGCTGCGATGCATACCCGGTGTCCTCTCCGCCCCAGTAGGGGCTGGAAGCGCTGAGTGCCTGGAAATGCGGCTGGTAGTTGATCAGTCCGTCGGTGATCGGCAGCGCCTTGTCGCGGCTGTCCAGGCCAACGTGTACGTGTACTCCGTAAATCACCATCTGGCGTCCCCACCACTGGGTGCGGTCAATCAGCTTGGCGTAGCGATCCTTGTCGGTGACAGGCTGTGAGATCGGCGCGGCGAAGGGGTGGGAACCGGCGGAATAGAGGTCCACCCCATGCTTCGCAGCCACCTCATTGAGCATGCGCACATTGGTGCGTAGCTCTTCGGCAGCGTCTGCGACGGTGTTGTGCACCCCAGTGACCACCTCAACGGTGTTCATCAGCAGTTCGGGTTTCACCGTGGGATGCTCATCCTCGCTGCTTAACCCGGCATCTTCCTTGAGCTGATCGAGGATTATTTCGGCGACCGAGCACAAGTCCGCGCTTTCGCGATTGACCAAGGCGATTTCCCATTCAACACCAATGGTGGATTGGGATGAGTTGGCGAACTCGATTTTCTGCACGGCGCTCCTCTTGCTGACGTCTCGGACGGAAGGCTCCGGAGCCGAATAAAACTAGGCGGTTAAACCATCGAATTATTCGAAGGCCTTCCATGCTTATTGTAGGTTTTGCGCCACCCCGGCGAAGACATTCATCCGGTGGGACGTGCATCACTATAGATTAGTGCGGTTCTACCTCGACGGCCACACGATTCTGGCCGATGCGGGCAAGAATGAGCGTTGCATGCTTTTTCGCCGACTTCGGGGCGCCGGCAAGCAGGATGCGGCGCAGCTCCTCGGGCAGCACATCCACTCCGCGTTTTTTGATATCCAAGCTGCCAATGCCGTTGGCCTTCACCCAGGACTTCAGCTTCTTCACGTTGTAGTCGTGGACTTCCAGCACCTTGAAGCCGCGGGCGAATGGGGTCTGCAGCTGCTCGGCGTGCGTGAAATACGCAATGTGCTCGTCCAGCAGGTGCCCGCCGGTGGAGTCGAGCAGTGTGGAAATCAGGTGCGAACGAATCACCGCGCCATCGGGTTCATAAAGGTGTGCTTCGAGTTCGCCCACGGGAGCCAACGGATCCTGCTCCACGGTGAGCGCGCTGGTCAGTTCATGAGCACCGGTCTTGTCGATGACCAGTGCCGCGCGAGCCACGTCCGGGCGTTTCAGCTTGCCGAACCACAAGCCGGCTTCGATCACCGAGCCATGATCTGAAATCCACACGGCTTCGGCACCGGCCGGAATCGCTTCATGCGGCAGGCCTGGGCCGAGCTTCACTCCGACGTCCAGCCCGGAGTCCACGAGCTTCTCCACGAAGGACAGGGGAGGAGAGAAGGCCTCCGGGTCAAAGAGCCGGCGGGTGCTGCCGGTGACGTCGGTGCGTCGGGCCGGGTCCAGCCACACGCCATCGATGCCGGTGAGGTCCGCGGTTTCGGCGCTGCCGTGCACTACGCGGGCATTTTCGAAAGGCATCAAGTTCAAGGTGGTGGCCGCCGCGGTGGTTTCATCCTGCTCCACGGCGGTGACCTGCAGTCCAGCGCTGGCCAAGGCGATGGAATCGGCACCGATGCCGCAGCCTAGGTCGGCCACGTGGGTGCTGCCGGCCTGAACGAAGCGGCGGGCGTGCAGCCCTGCGATGGTCAGGCGCGTGGCCTGCTCAAGCCCGGCGGGAGTGAAGATGAGGGTATCGGCAAAGGGGCCGAACTTGACCCGGCCACGGAAGCGCAGTTCGGCTTGGGAGATCACCGCACGCACCACCTGGGCGTCGTGACCTTCCTTGCGCAGTTTTTCGTTCAAGGACCACGCCGCGTCCTTGGTTGCCGCCATGGACGGATCGACGGTCGCCAATAGAGCCCACCCCTCGGGGGAAAGAAGGGCGGCGAATTGGTCGTTGAGTGTTGAATCATTTGAAGCCTGGGCCATGGAACAAGCCTATCGTCATCCGGCACCCTTCCCGGCGTCCGAGGTTTCGAGGCTTCGGGGGACGTGCGGCGGACACAATGTGACGAATGCGCGTCATATTTATAGGACTTGTTCCGAGCTATCAAGCCCTATGAAATGCAGCCGGAGGCGCTTCAGTCCGAGGCTTTTGCGGGCGCGCCCGTGCAAACGTCGGTGCAGGTGGCCGATCGCCAGAGCAAGTATTTCTAACTCTCACATAGGTGATGACCAAGCAAAGCATGCGTCTAGAATGGGGCACCTGCCATCTCGTCCTCCGTGCCAACCGTCATGCTTTAGTATTCTCCGGCCCATGAGGCGAAGCGGCATGAGCCTTCGAGCCCGAAGGGGGCGTCATTGTGAGCGGGGGAGGCGCTCGCTGGCCCCGTCCCTGCTGTGGCGCACGTCGCATCGACCCCCTCTTCTCGTGTTGTATGTCACCTGTGAACAAACTTAGGCAGAGCACGAGTCAACCCGCAGCGGTGCAGCGTGGCACCGCGGCAGAGAATCCAGCAATGGGAACGGATCCAGCCAAGCACCAGCTCAAGCGCGGGCTGAGCAGCCGCCACCTGCAGATGATCGCCATTGGCGGCTCCATTGGCACCGGGCTGTTCGTGGCCTCCGGCGGCACCATCGCCCAAGCCGGCCCGGGCGGCGCACTGCTGGCCTACGCCGCGGTGGGCCTCATGGTCTACCTGCTGATGCAGTCGCTGGGGGAGATGACCGCCAAGATCCCGGTGGCCGGATCCTTCCAGACCTTTGCGACCCGCTTCGTCTCGCCCTCCTTCGGCTTCGCCATCGGCTGGAACTACTGGTTCAACTGGGCCATCACCGTCGCGGCCGAACTAGTCGCCGCCGGCATCGTCATGAGCTTCTGGCTCCCCGACGTTCCGGGCTGGATCTGGGCCGGGGCCTTCCTGGTGGCGCTCACCGCGCTGAACGCCCTGTCGTCCAAGGCCTTCGGCGAAGGGGAGTTCTGGCTGGCCATGATCAAGGTGGTTACCGTCGTGGCCTTCCTGGCCGCCGGCATCCTGATGATCTTCGGGGTGCTCGGCGCGCAGACCGATCCGCTGGCCAATTGGCGCGAAGGCAAGGACGTCTTCCACGGCGGCTGGCTGTCCATCGTCTCGGTGTTCATGATCGCCGGGTTCTCCTTCCAGGGCACCGAGCTGGTGGGCGTCGCCGCCGGCGAGGCCAAGGATCCGCGCCGCGAAGTGCCCAAGGCCATCCGCCGGGTGTTCTGGCGCATCATGCTCTTCTACATCGGTGCCATCTTCGTCATTGGCTGCCTGATTCCCTTCGCCGATCCCAGCCTGCTGGCCAGCGGCGAAGCCGATGTGGCTTCCTCGCCGTTCACCCTGGTCTTCGAACGCGCCGGCATCGCCTTTGCCGCCGCCGCCATGAACGCGGTCATCCTCACCGCCATCCTCTCCGCGGGAAACTCGGGGCTCTACGCCTCGACCCGCATGCTCTACTCCATGGCCCACGACGGCAAGGCGCCCAAGGTCTTCGGGCGCACCAACTCCCGCGGGGTGCCGATCATGGCCTTGCTGGCCACCTCGGCGGTGGGCCTGTTCGGCTTCCTGACCGCGCTGGTGGGCCAGGGGGCCGCCTACACCTGGCTGCTGAATGTCTCCGGGCTGTGCGGGTTCATCGTCTGGGTGGGCATCGCCGTTTCGCATTACCGCTTCCGCCGGGGTTATCTGGCGCAGGGATTTAGCGTGAAGGACCTGCCGTATCTTGCGCCGCTGTTCCCGCTGGGGCCTATCGTGGCCTTCGTGATGCTCATTGCCGTGATTGTCGGGCAGAACTACCAGGCGGTGGTGGCCGGGCATGGGCTGGAAGTGCTTTCGGCCTACATCGGGCTGCCGCTGTTCCTGGGGCTGTGGCTGGTGCACCGGATGGTCACCAAGTCCAAGGTGGTCAAGCTTTCCGAGATGGATCTCTCCGCCCCGGAGGACATCGAGGAGTCGGCCGCTGTGCGCTCTGGGCGAACCAGTGTGACGAACACGGTCAATCGTTAGCACTCACCTTGACCGAGTGCTAATCCACGGCCTAAAGTCATCTGTGGGTGTCAACTTGAAAGAGACGTTTGTCCCTTTTGAAATGACACACCGCCTGACTGGATCACACCAACTGGCACCGCGACGACGGTTGGTCCAATGCCATAGGGCGAAACCCTACATTCATTGGTTCATACACGAAAAGGAGAGACCATGTCTGTCTCCATCAAGCCACTCGAAGACCGCATCGTCATCAAGCAGGTCGAGGCCGTAACCACCACCGCTTCCGGTCTGGTCATCCCTGACTCCGCCAAGGAAAAGCCACAGGAAGGCACCGTTGTTGCAGTAGGCCTCGGCCGCGTTGACGACAACGGCAACCGCATTCCACTGGACGTTGCCGAAGGCGACGTGGTGCTGTACTCGAAGTACGGCGGAACCGAGGTCAAGGTCGGCAACGAAGAGTACCTGGTGCTCTCGGCTCGCGACGTCCTGGCTGTCGTCGTAAAGTAACGCCAACCTCGCAGCTCTCCGGTCCCAACCCCTTGGCGTGTTCACACATGCGGGGTTCGGGGCCGAACTGCGACCGATGCTATTTCAGGAGTTAATGCATGGCTAAGCAGCTAGCATTCAACGAGGAAGCGCGACGCGCCCTCGAAGCGGGCATCGATAAGCTCGCAAACACGGTGAAGGTCACCCTCGGCCCACGCGGCCGCAACGTGGTGCTCGCCAAGAGCTGGGGCGCCCCGACCATCACCAACGACGGTGTCACCATTGCGCGTGAGATCGATCTGGAAGACCCCTACGAGAACCTTGGCGCGCAGCTGGCCAAGGAAGTCGCTACCAAGACCAATGATGTGGCCGGCGACGGCACCACCACCGCGACCGTGCTGGCACAGGCACTGGTCAAGGAAGGTCTGAAGAACGTGGCGGCCGGCGCCGCACCGGGCGATATCCGCAAGGGCATCGAACTGGCGGTGGAGATTGTCGCCGAACGCCTGAAGGCCAACGCCGTGGCGGTCGAAGACAAGGTCGCCAACGTGGCAGCCATCTCGGCACAGGACGAGGAAATCGGCGCATTGCTCGCCGAGGCCTTCAAGACCGTGGGCACCGACGGTGTCATCACCATCGAAGAGTCCTCGACCACCGCCACCGAACTGGTCCTCACCGAGGGCATGCAGTTCGACAAGGGCTACCTGTCCCCGCAGTTCATCACCGACCAGGAACGCCAGGAAGTTGTCCTGGAAGACGCCGTCGTGCTGATCAACCCGGGCAAGATCTCCACCGTGGCAGAATTCCTGCCGCTGCTGGAAAAGGTGCTGGAGACCAAGAAGCCACTGCTGATCATCGCCGAGGACGTCGAGGGCGAAGCCCTGTCCACGTTGGTGGTCAATAAGCTGCGCGGCCTGCTGAACGTGGTAGCCGTCAAGGCTCCGGGCTTCGGCGACCGCCGCAAGGCCATGATGCAGGATCTCGCGATCCTCACCGGCGCCCAGGTTGTCTCGGCCGAGCTCGGCCTGCAGCTGGACCAGGTCGGCACCGAGGTTCTCGGTTCCGCCCGCCGCGTGACCATCACCAAGGATTCGACCACCATCGTTGATGGCGCCGGAACCGAGGAAGATGTCGCAGAGCGCGTAGCCCAGCTGCGTGCGGAGCACGCCCGCACCGACTCCGAATGGGATCGCGAGAAGCTGGCCGAACGCCTGGCCAAGCTCTCCGGCGGCATCGGTGTCATCAAGGTCGGTGCCTCCACCGAGGTTGAGCTCAAGGAACGCAAGCACCGCATCGAGGACGCAGTGTCTTCCACCCGTGCGGCGCTTGAAGAGGGCATTGTGGCCGGTGGCGGTACCGCACTGGTTGACGCGCTCTCGGCTCTGGACGAAGACGCACGCGTCGCCTCGGCGACCGGCGATCTGGCAGCCGGCGTGGGCATTGTGCGCCGCGCACTGGTTCAGCCGCTGTTCTGGATCGCTACCAACGCCGGCTTCGACGGCGCGGTAGTGGCCTCCAAGGTGGCCGAAACCGGCCCGAACGAGGGCTTCAACGCCAAGACCGGCGTCTACGAGAACCTGCTCAACGCAGGGGTCATCGACCCGGTCAAGGTCACCCGTTCGGCGCTGCTCAACGCGGCCTCGATCGCTGCCCTGGTGCTGACCACCGAAACCTTGGTTGCCGAGAAGGCTCCCGAGGAAGAGGCTCACGCCCACTAGCAGCACCGAGATACAAAGAATGCCGCCACCGTTCTGAGCGTTTGCTCGGGCCGGTGGCGGCACTTTTTGTGAGTTAGTTCGTTCCCTCTGGATGGAATTCAGACCGTATATTTATTGGCATCTCGACGTAATTTTGATTCGATCACCGCAGTTTTTGAACGGAACTGGATAGGGGAAAAGTTGGAGAGTGGCACTACGATTTTGATCGGGCTTGGTGGCTTGGGACTACTTGCTTGCCTTGTTTTGGGAATTTTTGAGCTTGCGTTTTTGTCACTTATTCGAGCTCCAAAGAAGAACAGCTTTTCCAATATCCGTATGGTCAATTCTCAATATCAGACCATTGCGACTCCGGCAATGGGAGCCCTCTTCGCAGGTCTATTCGTCAGCATTGCAGCGTCGTACCTCTATGAGGGTTTTTCGAAGAACGACGACTGGAGACAATATGCTGGACTTTGTTCATTTTTCATTGGGCTGGTCATATTGGCAGTTATATTGAAACCGGTTCTCAAAGGCGTGGACGATCCTGAGTCGTTGGCTCGCGATCCACATACGATTCAGGCTGCTGCCGAAGAATACATTGCAACACCGCGAGTCGCAGTACTAGACCCAGACGTTCTGGTGCGACAAATGAAGCAATGGCACAAGGATATCTCCGTCCGCTCAACGAACATTTCCGCAGATGCTCAATCACAACGATTGGACGACGCATTTCACTTGGCTAGCCGGGCACGTGGGTTCATCAAACTGACTAACGCGTCACTTCGCATCTATTACGCAGCTCTCAAGCTATTCCCATTTCGCTTCTTGTGGCCGATCCTGAGCGCCCTGGTGTACTTAGTAGGTAATTACTGGTTCGCAATCGGGTCAGGTACTTTGAAAGAAGCCGGCCCCGTTGGGAAGCTACTTGTCTTGGTGATACCGATTGTCTGTGTTTCCCTAGTGGTGATGTTCTATTCGGCGACTCGCGGTTACCGTGCAATTCGATGGCACAAAGTGAACAGGCTCGCATCGGCGAAAGCAAAGCGGGCTCTCCGAGAAGCTAAAACGGTCCACGAGGGAATCCTTGGGGAAGACGAGTTTTCGCTTCAACTATTTTCGAGAGTCGATGACTTTCTGAGAAAAAGTGGTCGCGGCGCTCGCAAGGAAATTCTGAGTTTGAAAATCGGTAAGTTCAGCTTTTAAGTCACGGCAAAGTCGGACTAACTGATAGTTAACGCGTTCCATAGGTGACGAACGTACGCGAGCGCAGTTCCGGCCGCTCAGCGCTCCACCGCCGCGGGGCGAGGCGCGCCCACTGTGACAGAAACAGTTCGCCCCGGCCCGAGGGGTAAACCCCGCACGTCACCCCGGTTTGCCCGATAGCCTTATCCGGCTCTGGTGCGCTCGCACAGCTTGCGTTATGCGCAAAAGGAGCTGCCCTTGGTAGAATCTTTGGTTGTCCGGTGCCGATCACTGCCATCTTGGACAATTGCCCACCAATCGACGAGGAAAGCGGCACCGCGTGTCACCAGCGATCCCCAGCGCACGGAGCACCGTGCCGCGCACGGAATTCCGTGCCGATCTGCAGGGCCTGCGCGCGCTCGCCGTGCTGCTGGTGATGTGCTACCACATCTGGTTCCAACGGGTCTCCGGCGGCGTGGACATCTTCCTGATGCTCTCGGCCTTCTTCCTCACCGGCTCGCTGGCGCGCAAGCTCCAGGGAGGGGACAAGCCCTCGGTGCTGGGCCACTGGCTGCACCGCTTCTCCCGGCTGCTGCCGCAGGCGGCGCTGATCATCATCGCCACCGTGCTCACCGCCTGGCTGGTGCTGCCCGGAACTCGCTGGCTGGCGCTAATCCAGGAGGCCTTCTCCTCCCTGTTCTTCATCCAGAACTGGACGCTGGCCACCGCCGAGGTGGACTACTACGCCTTCAACACCTCCGCCGCCTCCCCGCTGCAGCACTTCTGGTCGCTCTCGGTCCAAGGCCAGATCTTCCTGCTCTGGCCGCTGTTGCTCATCGGCGCCGCGCTGATCTGGCGGCGCTGCTTCTCCCGGCACAGCTTCGCGAAGGTCGCGGCCATCATGTTCGCGGGCATCTTCGCCGGCTCGTTGGGCTACTCCATCTACCTCACCGCGGCCGATCAGCAGCTGGCCTACTTCCACACCGGCACCCGGCTGTGGGAGTTCGCGCTCGGCTCGCTGCTGGCCCTGGGCCTGCCAGCCCTCTCCCGGCTGCCCGAGGCGCTGCGCCGGATCGGCGGCTGGGCCGGCCTGGTGATCATCATCGGCTGCGGCGCGCTGCTCGACGTGCAGGGCCAATTCCCCGGCTTCCTCGCGCTGGTGCCCACCCTGGGCGCCGCCCTGCTGGTCATCGCTCCGGGCACCGCACGTCGGATCAACCCCGCCGGCTGGCTGGGCCACGCGGCGCTGGCGAAGCTCGGCGAACTGTCCTACGGCATGTACCTGTGGCACTGGCCGCTGCTGGTCTTCTACCTGCACCTGGCGCCGGTGGACCACGCCTCGCCGCTGGCCGGGGCGCTGCTGATTCTCGGCTCCATCGCGCTGTCGGCGGCGAGCACCCGCTGGGTAGAAAAACCGCTGCTGGCCGTGCAGCGCGCCGGCGCCCTGCCGGTGCTGCGCTTCCTGGGCAAACCGCAATTGGTCAGCCAGGCGCTGGTGATCGTGGTGGCCCTCTCGGTGGCCTCCGTGCCGATCGCCGCCTGGGAATCGAATGTCGAAAAGCGCCGCGCGCAGGCCGCCGCCCAAGCCCCGGAGGAGAACCCCGGGGCGATGGCCACCGACACCTGGGACCCGTCCCCGGCCGCGCTCACCCTGCCGCTGCGCACCGAACTGGACACCGAATGGCAGACCCCTGGTGAGAACTGCAGCGGTGCATACACCCCCGAGGACCCGGCGATCCTGTTCTGCAACCAGGGTGGGGATCCGGCGGCCAAGCCCGATCTGGTGCTGCTCGGCGACTCCCATGTGCAGCACTGGTCCGAGGCCGCCGCGCGCACCGTCGAAGAGGCCGGCGGCAGCTGGGTGATGATCTACCAGCCCGGCTGCCGCTACGGCTCCACCGATAACCTGGATGACCCCGAATGCGCCGCCTTCCTGCCCGCGGCCCGTGACTACGTGGAGGCGCTGGCCCCGGAAATGGTGCTCACCGTGGCCACGCGCACCGCAACCTGGACCGACGACGCCGGGCGCAGCGCCGGAGCCCAAGAGATCATGGCCGATGACTACGCCGGCGCCATCGAGCCCTTCGTGCAGGCCGGCAGCCAGGTGATCGCGATGCGCGACACCCCGCGCTATGAATATTCCATCCCCGAATGCGTGGACCGCAACCGGGCCGCGCCCGAGGCCTGCGACGCCCCGGCCACCGACAAGCTGGCTCCGGTGAACCCGGTGGACCGGTTCCTTCAGGACCACGATTACGGCTCCCGGGTGGTCTCGCTGGATCTGACCGAGCTGCTCTGCCCGGAGGGCACCTGCAAGGCGGTGATCGGCAACGTGCTGGTCTACCTGGATGATTCGCATTTGTCCAAGACTTTTGTGACCAGCGCCGCCGACCGCTTCGCCGCCTCCTTCACGCAGGCCACCGGCTGGAATAAGGAATAAAAAACCGGCCCTGTGACGTTAGCTTAGACACAGATCTCCGACGGGAATCGTCAGCACCCCAAAAGGGATCTACCATTTAAGCAACCTCCGCTTTCGCTCCGAAAGGTTCTTACGTGACTGAGTTCAACCCCTTTGCCTTTGAAGGACTCACCTACGACGACGTCTTGTTGTTGCCTGGCCCCACGGATGTGATCCCCTCCGACGCGGACACCACCACCCGCTTCACCAAGCGCATCAACATCCAGACCCCGATCAGCTCGGCGGCGATGGACACCGTAACCGAGGCTTCCATGGCAATCGCGTTGGCTCGCCAGGGCGGCATCGGCGTGATCCACCGCAACCTGTCCATCGAGAACCAGGCCAAGCAGGTGGACCAGGTCAAGCGCAGCGAGTCGGGCATGATCACCGACCCGGTCACCGTGCACCCCGGCGCCACCCTGGCCGAATGGGACGACCTCTGCGCCCAGTACCGCGTCTCGGGCCTGCCGGTGATCGATGAGAACCGCAAGCTGCTGGGCATCATCACCAACCGCGACACCCGCTTCGTGCCGCGCGAGAACTACATGACCACCAAGGTCTACGAGGTGATGACCGGCATGCCGCTGGTCACCGCCAAGGAGGGCGTCGCCCGGGATACCGTGATCGAGCTGCTTTCCAAGAACCGCATCGAGAAGCTCCCGCTGGTCGACGACTCCGGGGTGCTCACCGGGCTGATCACCGTCAAGGACTTCGACAAGGCCGAGCAGTACCCGCTGGCCACCAAGGACGAGGACGGCCGACTGCGCGTCGCCGCCGCCGTGGGCTTCTTCGGCGAAGGCTACGAGCGGGCGATGACGCTGATCGAGGCCGGCGTGGACGCGCTGGTGGTGGACACCGCCAACGGCCACTCCCAGGGTGTGCTGGACATGATCGCGCGGCTGAAGAAGGATCCGGCCGCCGCGCATGTGGACGTCATCGGCGGCCAGGCCGCCACCCGCGAGGGCGCCCAGGCGCTCATCGACGCGGGCGCCGACGCCATCAAGGTGGGCGTGGGCCCCGGCTCGATCTGCACCACCCGCATCGTCGCCGGCGTGGGCGTGCCCCAGGTCACCGCCATCTACGAGGCAGCCAAGGCAGCCATCCCGGCCGGCGTGCCGCTGATCGCCGACGGCGGCCTGCAGCACTCCGGCGACATCGGCAAGGCGCTGGTCGCCGGCGCCGACTCGGTGATGCTCGGCTCGCTTTTGGCCGGCACCGCCGAATCCCCGGGCGACCTGGTCTTCATGGGCGGCAAGCAGTTCAAGGCCTACCGCGGCATGGGGTCGATGGGCGCGATGGAAACCCGCGGCAAGAACACCTCCTACTCCAAGGACCGCTACTTCCAGGCCGACGCACCGTCCAACGAGAAGCTGATTCCCGAGGGCATCGAGGGCCAGGTTCCCTACCGCGGCCCGCTCTCCGCGGTGGTCCACCAGCTCGCCGGCGGCCTGCGCCAGACGATGTTCTACGTCGGGGGGCGCACCATCCCCGAGCTGAAGGCCCGCGGCAAGTTCGTGCGCATCACCTCGGCCGGGCTGAAGGAATCGCACCCGCACGACATCATGATGACCGTCGAGGCGCCGAACTACCGTTCACGCTAAAGCAGCCAGGCCCAGCGCCCCGGACCTTCCCCCAGCGGAAGGACCGGGGCGCTTTGCCATGTTCCCGAAGGGGCCGCAGGGTTTAAACTAAAGAGCACAGGAGAGGCGCACCCCGCGCGAGCTCGGGGACCTGCACGTCTCTCGCGGCTGCCAAGGAGCAAGTGATGAACAGCATCGAGCTATCCTTCGACCGGTACACCAGCGGCACCCTGCGCGATCGGGTCTTCGCCGCGCTGCGCAGCGCGGGAGTGAATCCGCAGGCCTTCAAGCCGGCTGACCTGCGCGAGGCGGACCATTTCCACACCGGCGGGCTGCAGGCGACCAGCTTCGTGGCGAATTCCCTCGAACTCGGCGCGGGAACCCGGGTGCTCGACGTGGGCGCCGGCCTGGGCGGGCCGGCGCGCTGTTTCGCCATGCGCGGCGCCCTGGTCACCGGGGTGGACATCACCGCCGAATTTGTGGACCTCGCCCGGGAGCTGGACGCGAACTGCGCGCTGGATCGATCCATCACCATGCTGCAGCGCCCGGGGCACGACACCGGGTTGGCCGACGCCAGCTTCGACGCGGCGGTGCTGATGCACGTGGGCATGAACCTGGCCGACAAGCCTTCGGTCTTCGCGGAGGTCTGGCGGCTGCTGCGTCCCGGGGCGGTCTTCGGCATCTACGACCTGATGGGCACCAACAACCTGTCCTACCCGATGCCGTGGGCCGAGCGGGCCGAGGCCTCCTTTGTGGAATCCGCCGCGGACTACGCCGGCGCGCTGGCCGATGCCGGGTTTGCGGTCACCGGGCAGGTCGAGCGCACCGTGGAGGTGCTCGAGGTGCTGAAGCAGATGCGCGGGGCATTGGCGGCCGGAACCGACCCGCTGGCCACCCCGCTGGTCCTGCGCGAGGACGGCCCGGCGGCCATGGCGAACCTGAGCGCGGCGATCACCTCCCGGCAGCTGGTTCCGCTGCTGATGCTCGCAAGCAAGCCGGGGGACCGGCCCGCATAGCACCCGGTTATTCCCCCGCGCGGAGGCTTATCCACAGTCCGCGCTCCGCACTCCCACCTCCGTTTGTCCGGGAGCATACTCGAACCCATGAACACCACCGCCCTCGGGGACACCCTCAGCCAGCTGGACCGGGAGCTCACCGAGCTCACCGGCCTAGCCGCGAGCGCCCCGAACCTCACAGGCACTAGCCTGCGGGCCCTGTTCACCCACACCACACAGCTGCTCAGCACCCTGCGCGAACACCTCGCCGGCACCGAGGACCCACGCCTGGCCCTGGAACTAGCCACCGCCGGACAGGCTCTGGCCGATGAAGCCGCCCGCATGCGCGTGGCCGCCGCGGACCGCCTCGCGGCCACCAACGCCCACACCCTCCACCCCGAGGAACTCGACGCGCTGCGCACCGCCGGCGCCGACACCACCCGGGAAGCGCGCCGCTGCGCCGGAAGGCCCAGCTTCCTGGACCCCGCCGCCCTGCTCGCGTCTTGGCTGCACCTGCCCTATAGCGAAGCGGCCACGCTCGTCCAGGACGCGAGTGACCTCATTGGCCGCCGGAACCCGGCAGGCCAGTCGGTCCCGCCGCGCTTCACCCACCTCGGTGCGCTGTTCACTACCCCGGACCCCACCCGAACCCCGGTGCTGCATCCGACCCTCGT
>NZ_PCPW01000025.1:0-15722 GCF_002979835.1 Arthrobacter sp. MYb221
CGATGGCCGAGGGAATCCGATAAAAATTTGTAAAGCATGTCGCGACTCATCTGTAAACGATGTCTCGACTCTTCACACTGTGGAGGTAAGGGGATTCGAACCCCTGACCTTCTGCATGCCATGCAGACGCGCTACCAACTGCGCCATACCCCCAAAAGGATTGCTACCTGATAAGGCAACTCACTAATCATAGATGAATGCCGAATCAGGAAGCAAATCCCATGCTACTAGGGCTTTATTTGGCTTCCGTAGCAAGTTCAATGACTGGGCAGTCCGACCATAGACGCTCTAGCGCATAAAAAACTCGGTCTTCCTGGTGCTGTACGTGTACAACAACGTCTCCGTAGTCCAGGAGGACCCAACGGCCCCTGCCGAATCCTTCACGGCGCACCGGGCGAATCTCGAACTTTTCGAGTACCTTGGCCTGGATCTCATCAACAATTGCGTTTACCTGTGGCTCAGAGCCACCGGAGACGATAAGGAACGCGTCGGTTACGCCCAGTCGTTCGGCGACATCAAGTGCCACAATGTCTTCTGCCAACTTGTCCGCTGCGGCCAATGCTGCAACGTTAACGAGGGCGATAGAGTCTGCGTGTGCTCCCATGAAGTGGGGTGTCTCCTTTTAGAGGTATAGATCAAGAACTTAATTGTCCTACGAAGTAAGCGAACTGATCAACATGACAATGCCCGCAACAAGCGCTGCACCGCCGACGCTGAGCGCCGCGATCATAGCAATCAGCCTGTTATTTGCCCGTCGCACACCGTGGGTCTGAGCGTCCAGAGGCTGTAGCCCTTGGGCATTCACCGCATCGATGCGCGGCATTTCCACATTCGCTTGCGCGTCCCCTGCTTCAGCTGGAGCGGGAACCGATGAGGCCGGTGCCTTGGGCTTTGAACCCGACGCTGGCTTGCTTGCGGATTTCGCTGCAGGTTTCGGCGCGGGCATCGCCTGAGGTTTGGGCGCTGCCGGCGAAGTTTTGCCAGCTCCAGCTTTTAACTCGGAGTTGACTACAGGCTTTACAGTTTTTGGCGCTGGTTTTGCCGGAGCTTTCGCATTGCTTGGCTTCTTTGCAGCCTGCGAATTGTGCTTCAGTTTGTCAGATAATTTGCCGCTGGAATCAAGATCTAGCGAAACACTTTCCGTCTGCGGGCCCTGCACGCCGGTCTTGGCGATGCGGTCTTCGACTTCACGAATATTGCCCAGAGCCCCGGTGAACGGATCAGACAGGGCCTGTTCCTTGCCGCTCTTGGCATTCTCAATCCGGAGCCGTTCGCGTTCTGCCGCCCGGCGAGAAATGATGGCTGCACGTGCTGCCATCTCACGCTGATGGGCAAGAACTTCGAGATCAATCTCACCGTCATCATCGTTCAAAAGATTCGGATCAACGAGTGTTTCGGGAGCATGTGAACGTCGTGCGGCCAGCGCTTCCTCGACACTCATCACGGTGGTTTCCGGCGAGTCGTCTGTAGCCGTAGGTTTGGCCAACGGCTTAGCGGTGCCCTGCTTCGGATTTGCTGCGTCCGGATTCTGTTCCGCTAGCGACTGAAGTCGTAGCTGACGGCGAGTCAGGGGCTTGGGATCTTCGGCTGGTTCGACCGTTGGAATGTTTGTGGTGAGTGCGCCGACTTCTTCTTCAAGGCGTCGACGCTCACGTAGCGCTTCTCGGTCGCGAGCGCGGCGCAAGGAAGCGCGCTCCCCCATTGGCCTATCCGCTGCATCGTGCGACGGGTCGGCAGCCGGTGCTGAACCAGCCGCGGGCTTGGCCTTCGGAGCGCTGGAAGCCGACTTGGCCGGAGTTGGCGCCCCCTTAGCCTGTCCGGGCTTGGCCGGCGACGGTGCGGCCTTGGCTTGTTCGTCCTTTTTAGCCGGAGCTACGTTCTTCGCCTGTTCGGCGGGTTTCTCGGCGACCCGCTTCGGCTCGGCAGCCTTGCCGGACGCGGTCGGAGCGTTGGCCGGCGTCGAGGCCGGAGTCTTCGCCGCTGCCGGCTTATTCGAACCTTGGCCTTGCTGCGCGCCAGCTACCGGCTTTGCAGGGGCTTTTGGGGCAGGGGAGGAAGTTTTCGGGTCAGCTGGGCTGGCACCTGCCGAAGGCTTTGCATCCTTCTTTTCAGTTGCCTTCTGATCAGCGAGCTGCTTGGCATCCTGCTCGGCTTTACTGCTCGCCAGCATGGATTCCATTTCAGCGCGCCGCTTTTCACGCAAAGCACGCCGGCTTGAAGCCGGCTGCGTGTTATCGCTCATCCTGTTCTTCTCCCGACCGCTTAGACAAATACCGTCACCCTTACCTAGAGATTATGCCGTGTTGGACGCATCAATGTGAGGTTACGACTCGGTATAAAGCCCATATTTTGCAATGTACTGCACCACACCGTCCGGCACCAGATACCAAACGGGCTTGCCTTGGGCTATGCGCCCACGACAATCCGTGGAGGAAATCGCCAATGCTGGGATTTCTAAAAGTGAAACGTTCTCTTGCTCAAGTTCTGGCAGCACATGACCTGGACGACTCACGCCAACAAAGTGCGCCAGGTCCCAGACCTGATCGACGTCCTTCCAGCTGGCGATTTTGCTCAATGCGTCCGCACCAGTGATGAAGAACAGTTCGGCCTCTGGCCGTTCGGCACGAAGATCAAGCAACGTGTCGTGCGTATACGTTGCACCCTCACGGTCGATGTCGACGCGGCTCACGGTGAAACGTGGGTTCGACGCAGTAGCGACCACCGTCATCAGGTAACGGTGCTCTGCGGCGGTCACGTCTCGCGCAACCTTCTGCCAGGGCTTGCCGGTAGGCACGAAGACCACTTCGTCTAAGTCGTACTCGGCCGCAACTTCACTGGCAGCGACCAAGTGACCATGGTGGATGGGATCAAAAGTACCGCCCATCACGCCGAGGCGCAATGGGCGGTTCTTGTTCAGTGGATCCGCCAAGACTAGTGCTTGTCTCCGTGGACCTTAAACTGACGGTGAATGTCTTCCACTTCGTCGTGATCTGCGTGACGCAGGCCCACGTTGGTGTAGGAAACCGTGACCAGCAGCAGAACCATCAGCGCGACGAAGATGCCACCACCGACGATGATTGCCATGGTATGTGGGTCAATGCCGGTGGATGCAGCTTCAGAAGCCATAATCAGCGCGTTCAACTTATTTCTCCAGACGTTTTATCGAGACCAAATCTGCAACGCAAATACAGGTCCGAAAAGTAACGGTACGATTCTTCTACATCCTACCGAAGACAGGGGGTATAAACTATTTACGAATGTGCCCGTCGCCCTGAACGATCCATTTGGTGGTCGTCAGTTCCGACAAGCCCATCGGTCCACGCGCGTGCATCTTCTGCGTGGAGATACCTACCTCGGCACCCAGCCCCAGCTCGCCACCATCGGTAAAGCGGGTCGAGGCGTTGACAATCACTGCCGCAGACTCGATTTCCGCGATGAACCGTTCGGACTCGGCCAGAGATGAGGTAATGATCGCTTCGGTGTGTCCGGTGGAGTATTCGCGGATGTGCTCCAGCGCTTCGTCCATCGTGTCTACCAGCTTCACCGCGATATCCAGGTCAAGATACTCGTTGCGCCAGTCATCTTCACCGGCAGCTATCGTTTCCAGCTCTGGGACCAGTGCCGCCGCGCGGGCGTCGGTGTGCAGCGTAACCCCGGCCTTGGCCAAGGCCTTGAGCACGCCCTGTGCTGCCGGAGCGTCCTTGGAGACGAGCAACGTCTCTACCGTATTGCACACGCTCGGACGGTGCGTCTTGGCGTTGAGCAGGATATCGGTTGCCATTTTCTCATCGGCGCTGGCGCCCATGAAGATATGGACGTTGCCCTCGCCGGTCTCGATGACCGGAACCTTCGCGGTGGTGACCACACGCTGGATCAGGTCGCGGCCACCGCGTGGAATCAGCACGTCGATGCGTCCGCGCGCTGCCATCATCGCGTCTGCGCCTTCGCGTCCGTATTCGTCCACGGAGATCACCAGGTCACGAGGCAAGGAAACGGATTCGAGAGCATTGCGGATGTAGCCCACCAGGGCTACATTCGAGTTCAGCGCCGCCGAGCCGCCACGCAGCAATACGGCGTTGCCGCTCTTCAGGGACAGCCCTGCGATATCGACTGTCACGTTGGGGCGGGCTTCGTAGATGGTGCCGATCACGCCCATTGGGACGTTGATCTGCCGCATCCGCAAGCCGTTGGGTAGCGTTTCGCCGCGTACGACGCGGCCGACGGGATCTGGCAGTCCGATGAGCTCTTCAAGGGCGGAGATCAAACCGTCGATACGCTGATCATCAAGTTTCAAGCGGTCAAGCAGTGCGGCGCTGGTGCCGCGTTCACGGCCATTTTCAAGGTCTTTGGCGTTGGCCGCCATAATTTCTCGGCGATGGCTATCAATGGTCTCTGCGATGGCACGCAGAGCCTTATCTTTCCAATCACGGTTTGCCCGCGACAGAGTGCGCGAGGCCCGGCGGGCACGATCTGCCAGCTGGTTGACCGACGCGAATACATCGGTGGTGGATTCGGTCTTTGTTTCGGCTGAATCTAGACTCATATCTCCCATTCTATTGGCCTCCTTAGATCAAGGCCAGATCATCGACATGTACTACGGCTTTGTCGTAACCCTCGCCGAGCAACTCGGCCAGTTCGACGGTAGTGCGTCCAAGCATTTCTGGAAGCTCTTCAGCCGAGTAGTTCACTAGTCCACGACCAATGACGTTCCCGTCTGCATCGCAAATTTCCACTGCGTCCCCGGCTTCGAATTCTCCGCGAATCGAGGTGATGCCAGCGGCAAGCAAGGAATTCGTTCCGTCGGCAACCGCACGCACCGCACCGGCATCCAGGACCAGCCGGCCTTCGGAGGAGGCAAGGTGCGCCAGCCACACGTCACGGGCCGAGCGGCGCGTGTTGCGCGCGGCGAACCAGGTTCCCACGTCTTCGCCCGCCAGTGCCTTGGCGGCGTTGTCGGTGCTGGTCACCAGCGTCGGAATACCCGCCGAGGCGCTCATGGTGGCCGCGTCGACCTTGGTGATCATGCCACCGGTGCCAACGCCGGCCGCTCCCGGAGTGCCCAAATCGACAGCGTCGAGCTCATCGGGGTGGCCCACATGCGAGATGCGGCTTCCGCCGTCCTCCGGGTGCGCGTCATAAACCGAGTCGACGTCGGAAAAGAGCAGCAGCGCATCGGCCTTGATCAGGTGGGCAACCAGCGAGGCGAGACGGTCGTTGTCGCCGAATCGGATCTCGCGGGTAGCTACCGCATCATTTTCATTCACGATTGGCAGCACGCCCAGGTTCAGCAAGCGCGTGAGCGAACGCAGCGCATTGGTGTACGTATTGCGGTGCATCAGGTCATCTGCCGTCAGCAGCACCTGGCCGACATTGATGTCGTGTCTTGCGAATTCCTGGGTGTACTGCGCCAGCAGCAATCCCTGTCCTACGGCCGCTGCCGCCTGCTGGGTGGCAAGGTCTTTGGGACGCTTTTCCAGCCCTAGCGGCGACAGTCCGGCGGCGATGGCGCCAGAGGAAACCAAAATTACTTCGGTGTCATCGTGCAGCGTGTGTGCGAGCGTATCTGCCAAGAACTTCAACCGCTCGTGGGAGATCCCGCCGCTGACGGTTGTCAACGAGCTGGATCCCACCTTTACGACTACGCGTCTTGCTTGGGGTAGATCTCGAAGTGAGGAAATTGAAGATAATGTCTTAGTTGCTCGCACATTCATACTTAGTCTTCCTTATCTGCTGCCCGATTCTGAGCAGCGCGTTCAGCGTTCTTCGCATGTACCGATTCGGTCCAGATGCCCGCCCGACGCTCGGCTTCAAGCTCTTCGCGTGCGGCGGCTTTCGCCGCGCGACGCTCATCATGCTCGGCGCGCTTTTCTTCACGCGTCTTTCGGTTTCGGTCTTCCAGGCGGATGTCCTCGCCACGGCGCGAGCCGAGCAATTCGGCCCCGGCTGCCATGGTTGGCTCCCAGTCGAAGACTACCGAGTTATCTTCGGCACCGATAACGACCGCGTCGCCTGGCTTGGCGCCGGCCTTGAACAACTGGTTCTCAACACCCAGCTTAGCTAGGCGGTCCGCCAGGTAGCCGACGGCCTCGTCGTTACGGAAGTCGGTCTGCACGATCCAGCGCTCAGGCTTCTCACCGATCACTCGCCAGAGTGGTTCGAAGTTCACTTCTTCGCGGCGAATGATGAATTCCGTCTTCTTGCCGGTGCGCTGACGCAGCATCGGAACTTCAACGATCGGGGCTTCTTCAACACGCTCGGAGCGTGCCTGTTCTACCAATTCAGCCATGGCGAAGGTCAATTCGCGCAATCCATTACGTGCCAGTGCGGAGATTTCAAAGACGCGGTAGCCGCGCTTTTCGAGCTCTGGGCGCACAAACTCAGCCATGTCGGCGCCGTCGGGCATATCTACTTTATTGAGCGCGATAAGCTTCGGGCGCTCGGTCAAAGCAACGCTAGTGCCGTCGGTTCCAGCGAAGCTGGAGTCGGCTTCATAGGCTGCCAGTTCCGCTTCGATGGTTTCCAAATCGTGGATCGGGTCGCGGTCGGTTTCCAGCGAGCCGCAGTCGAGCACGTGCACGATCGCGGCACAACGCTCGACGTGGCGCAGGAACTCATGGCCCAAGCCCTTGCCTTCGGAGGCACCGGGGATCAGTCCGGGCACGTCGGCGACGGTGAAGCGCACTTCGCCGGCCTGCACGACGCCCAAGTTGGGCACCAGCGTGGTGAATGGGTAGTCGGCGATCTTTGGTCGTGCCGCGGAGATCGAGCCGATCAGCGAGGATTTACCGGCCGATGGGTAGCCCACCAGTGCGATATCTGCGACGGACTTAAGTTCCAGGACTACTTCTTGGCCGGTACCCGGGGTACCGAGCAGGGCGAACCCTGGGGCCTTGCGCTTATCGGAAGCGATGGCCGCGTTGCCCAGTCCGCCCATGCCGCCTTGTGCGGCGAGGAACTCATCGCCGGTCTTGACCAGGTCCGCAAGGATGTCACCATCCTTGGACTTGACCACGGTGCCCGCAGGCACGCCGAGGACCAGGTCTTCGCCCTGCTTGCCGGGGCGCAGTCCGCCCTGGCCAGGCTCGCCGTTGTTGGCCTTGCGGTGCGGCAGGTGGTGGAATTCAAGCAGCGTGGTGACCTGCGGGTCAACGCGCAAGATGACATTTCCGCCGTCTCCGCCCTTAGCCCCGTCCGGTCCGCCTAGGGGCTTGAACTTCTCGCGCTTGATGGACACACAACCGTGGCCACCATTACCTGCGGTGACATTTAGAGTTACGCGATCAACGAATGCAGCCACGGGGCCATCTTCTCCTATAACGGGGGTGCGAGTTACTACTCGCTTAAAGTCTATCTATACGCACACAAGGGGCGGACCGAAATCGGCCCACCCCTTGTGCACTCAAAAAATTGTCTGTCGCCTAAATTAGGCAGCAGTTACAATGTTCACCACGCGGCGACCACGACGGGTGCCGAACTCGACTGCGCCAGCAGCCAAAGCGAACAGAGTGTCATCCTTGCCACGGCCTACGCCGGCGCCTGGGTGGAAGTGGGTGCCGCGCTGGCGAACGATGATTTCGCCTGCCTTGACATCCTGACCGCCAAAGCGCTTTACGCCTAGGTACTGTGCGTTGGAATCGCGACCGTTGCGAGTGGAACTCGCACCTTTCTTATGTGCCATGCCTTTTAGCCTCTTTCGCTACAAAAATGGTTAGTACGATCAGCCCAAATTAGGCGATCGAGGTGACCTTGACCTTGGTCAGAGCGGCACGGAAGCCCTGGCGCTTCTTGTAACCGGTCTTGTTCTTGTACTTCTGGATAACAATCTTCTGGCCGCGAAGGTTTTCTACAACCTCGGCGGTGACCTTGACCTTAGCCAGGTCGGCAGCGGCGGAAGTTACCTTCTCGCCATCTACCAACAGCAAAGCTGGAAGGTCAATAGAGCTACCTAGGGCAGCCTGAAGACGGTCTACGGTGATGAGGTCTCCAACGGAAACCTTCTCCTGGTGGCCGCCTGCGCGGACAATTGCGTACACCACGTGGGTACTCGCTTCTACTCGACGTTTATTGTCTTACCGGCGCAGAAATCAACCCGGACGCCTGATAAATCAGGCACCTTATTCAGGGATCTCATGCGCTTGTGCCTTGACGCCGAGCGGATCAGAAATCCGTGATCTTGGCGTTTAGCACCGATGAACCAGATTACGCTAGTCCACACCACTGGGGCAAATACAAACTGCCCCAGCGGGTGAAGCGTGATCAACTTCATCTATTTCAGTTCACGAACCGGAACCCCAACTCCGAGCATAACCGGTTGCCCGGCAGCCTCGGCTGGCTTTTCGTTTCGTGCACTGTTGGTATCCATCTGGACCACCGAACCGGTGGCAGCGGATACCTCCGCCACACGAACCTCTGCATGCGCATCGCCCTGGACCGAGGTGGCCCGACGACTGCGACGCTTTGGCTGCGTGGAACTCTGTGGGGCCGCAGCAGCTGCTGCGGCCGGTTTGCCCTCCGCGGTGGCCGCGGCAGCGGCAACCTCGGCCTGCGAGGCGGGCATCGCAAGTCCGGTCAGCGTTGGCTGGTCCGAACCGGTTGGCGGCGCAACCGACTCGCTCTGAGCACGCGTGGCCCGACGGGAGCCGCGCTTGCGTGCGCTTGGCGCAGGCTGCTCTTCCGCAACCGGGGCCTGCGCCGGTGAAGGCTCGACCTCCGGCGTGGAGGATTCGTCCGCGCTCTGCTCGCTGGCTTGCGCCTGCTCGCCCTGGCCGCGGCCACGGGAACGCGAACGTGAGCGACGGCGTGACTTGCGCCCGCCCTCGTGCTGCTCGGCGCCTTCGGCTTCTTCTCCCCCGGGCAAAGCTGCTTCCAGAGCTTCCAAGGTCACCGAGGCATCCTCGGCAGCGGCATCCGAAGGTGCTGCTGCGGCCTTGGCGACCGGCATGGTAGCCCCATCGAACTTCAATCCCGATTCAGCTGGCTGATCGAGGTGCGAAGCGGCGGCAATATTTGCCAACGCGTTGCGGGTCGCCTCGTGCTGCTCCCCGCCCTCTGCCTCGGCGTTTTCGGTTCCATGCTCGCTGGCCTTCGGCTCATCGCGTTCGTTGCCGCGACGGCGACGACGCTCGGAGCGAGGAGCCGCAGACTTCTCCGCGAACTTCTTGGCGTGCACTTCGCCCGAAGCGTTGAAGGACTTGCGGTGCTCGACCGGCTCTTCGTGCGTGACGAAGCCGCTGCCGGCACATGCTTCACAAGATTCACCGAAGACCTCAAGCAGGCCGGTGCCCATGCGCTTGCGGGTCATCTGCACCAGACCAAGGCTGGTGACCTCGGCGACCTGGTGCTTGGTCCGATCCCGGCCCAGGCACTCGACCAGACGGCGCAGCACGAGGTCGCGGTTGGCTTCCAGGACCATGTCGATGAAGTCGATGACGATGATGCCACCGATATCGCGCAGGCGCAGCTGGCGGACAACTTCCTCGGCCGCTTCCAAGTTGTTCTTGGTCACGGTCTCTTCGAGGTTGCCGCCGGAACCGGTGAACTTTCCGGTGTTCACATCGATCACGGTCATCGCTTCGGTGCGGTCGATAACCAGCGAACCGCCCGATGGCAGGAAGACCTTGCGATCCAGTGCCTTGTTGATCTGCTCGTCGAGGCGGAAGTTGCTGAAGATATCTTCGGACTGCTCCCACTTCTCCAGCCGGCTCATCAGGTCCGGGGCCACGTACATGACATAGGCCTCGATGGTGTCCCAAGCCTGTTCGCCGGAGACGATCAGCTTGGTGAAGTCTTCGTTGAAGACGTCTCGCACCACCTTGATGGTCAGATCCGGCTCCGAGTACAGCAGCTCCGGGGCCAGGGTCTTGGTCGAGGAAGATTGCGCCTCGATACCTTCCCACTGGGCACGCAGCCGGTTGATGTCATTGGTCAGCTCTTCTTCGGAGGCGCCTTCGGCGGCGGTGCGGACGATGACGCCCGCATTCTCCGGCAGGTGGTCTTTCAAAATCTTCTTCAGGCGCTGGCGTTCTACGTCTGGAAGCTTGCGCGAAATACCGGTCATCGAACCGCCCGGCACGTAGACCAGGTAACGACCAGGCAGGGAGACCTGGCTGGTGAGCCGTGCTCCCTTATGTCCTACCGGATCCTTGGTGACCTGCACGAGCACCGAATCCCCGGCCTTCAACGCGTTTTCGATACGACGCGGCTGGCCTTCCAGCCCTGCGACATCCCAGTTGACTTCGCCGGCGTACAGCACAGCGTTGCGGCCGCGCCCGATATCGACGAAGGCGGCTTCCATGGATGGCAGCACGTTCTGCACCTTGCCCAGGTACACGTTGCCGATCAGCGAATCCTGCTGGGTTTTGGAGACGAAGTGCTCGGCGAGCACGCCATCTTCCAAGACGCCGATCTGGATGCGGTCCTCGCGCTGGCGCACGATCATCTTGCGTTCCACCGATTCGCGGCGAGCCAAGAACTCGGCCTCGGTGATCACCTGACGGCGGCGGCCGGTCTCGCGGGATTCGCGGCGGCGCTGGCGCTTGGCTTCCAAACGGGTGGAGCCGCGCACCGAGGTGACCCGGTCCGAAGCGGGGATATGCGCTTCGGTGCTGGCACGCGGAGCGCGCACACGGGTGACGGTGTTTGGTGGATCGTCCTGCGAACCACCGTCGACCTCCAGATCAACATCTCCGCGACGGCGCCGCCGGCGGCGGCGTGAGGACACATCGTCTGCTTCCAGATCCTCGTCCTTCTGGCGCGAGGCGGGTGCAGCTTCGGGCTTGGCGGTGTTCGCCACCGCATGCTGCACCACCGTGTGCGCAGCTTCCGGGATCGCGAACGGGTTCATGATCATGGAGCTGCCGTGTTCGGCTAGCAATGCACCGGTGTGGTCCTCGACTGAAGACTCGAAGACCTCGGCACCCTTTGCCGGTTCGGTCACCGCGGGCGCCAGCTTGATGCCGGTTTCTTCCGGTGCCTGCGCCGTAGTGGTCACCGGAGCCTGTGCGGAAGTCACTTCCTCAGCCACTTCCTCGGAGGCCGAGGCTGCCTGTTCGACTGCGTCGCGGGCGGCCTGCTGGCGGCGTTCGGCTTGGCGGCTCATGCGCTTGACCGAGTCAGGAGTGGATACCTGGGTACGACGCGTTGCGCGCCAACGGTATGGGCTTTCTTCGACTCCGGCTGCGGCGTTTAGCTCTGCCAGGGTCAACGCACGCCGCAATGGACGTGATGGGGTGGTGGCTACAGTGGTACGGCGGGCTCGTGTTGAACGATTGCCTCGCTTACTTCCCTGTGCCCCTCCTTTTCGCTGATTTGATGCGCTCATTTAAATTCGCGTGCTCCTAGTTTAAATTCCCGCTTCGGCGACCTCCACAGACGGTGCCTAGGCTGAAACAACATTCGTCACGTGTCTTTCGGCCGTCTTCGTGAGTCGGCCAGACACAAAAGTCCTTGTGTGTTCCGCATCTGGGTTCTGCCCTGAATCAATTTTCCGATTCAAGAGAACTAGCTGCGGTTCAACGTGGCCATTGAAAACCGGCTGCTTTCCTTTGCAGCCCTACGATCCGCGGTATTCCTACGGGAGGCGCACGTAATGGGCACTCAACCGAAGCGATGCATCGCTTGACGATCTGTCGTTTCAAAAGTCTGTCGTCGGGTTGAAAGCAGACTGTGGATCCGCGAACAACCTCTTCCATTCTCTCATAGTTCGTTCATCGCTAGTTCACCAGCTCATATATATTGCACAGAAAAGCTTCATAGTATGTGAAAAGCAAGGTGCGCAATGACCCGCATTCGTCTGAACATATGGAATAGTCAAGACATGGTTTCATCACTTGAGAGTCCTCAGAACTCGGGCGTGTTGCCCTGGTGGGCAAAAGAACGCGGCTTCGGATTATTCGCCGTGCTCACCGGCACGATTGCTTGGGTCGCCTCAGGGATCCTAGTCCTTGAACGCCTCGAGCTTTACAAAGACCCCGACTACATCACCGGGTGCGATATCAACCCCTGGGTTTCCTGCGGCACCGTCATGAAATCCGACCAAGCTCAATTGCTCGGTTTCCCGAACCCGCTACTGGGCATCGTCCTCTTTGGCGTGCTGATTACCATCGGAATGGCGCTGCTGGCCGGCGCCAAGTTCCGCCGCTGGTTCTGGATTGGAGTGCAGGCCGGAGTGACGCTGGCCATGGCGTTCATCGCCTGGCTATGGTCCCAGGCTTTGTATGAGATCAATGCCCTGTGCCCCTACTGCATGGTCGTGTGGGCGATGATGATTCCGCTCTTCGTCTTCACCACTTCGCGCAATATCGTCACTGGGGTCATTCCCGCATCCGAAGGCGTGAAGAAGTTCGCCAAGGAATGGAGCTGGATCGTCGTGGCGATCTTGTGGGTTTTGGTTATCGCATCCATCGTTCTCCGCTTCCCGAACGCGTTCTTTGGATAGCCTCACCCGGCGCCGAATCATTCTGGGGATCAGTGCTTGTGCGCTGGTCCCCCTTGGCTTGTTCCTGCGTTTTCTACCTTGGGGGCTCGTCGCCGACCTGGCCGGCGGGGTCTTATACGCGGCGCTGATCTATGTTGTAGTCGCCTTCATTGCCCCAACGCGCTCGTGGCTCACCGTCGGGGCCTGGGCGCTAGGGTGGTGCGTGGCGGTAGAGCTGCTTCAGCTCACCTCCTTGCCGCGAGAGGCTGCGGCCCGTTTTCCGCCCTCGCGGTTGGTATTAGGCACTGGCTTCGCAGCGATGGATCTTCTGGCCTATTGTGTTGGCGTGCTGCCTGCTGCGCTGGCGGATCGAGCGGCACGCCGCGGTCGGGCCTAATTCCCGCTATCAGCGAAAGACCGCGGCGGAGCTGTACCGCTAAAAACCTGATGAACACGCGTATTATCGATGGTTTCTGGCTTCCTTCCATGCCTAGGCACGAGTCTTTAAAATGACGCAGGTCACCCGCCTCCAAGCTAAAGCGACTAGATTAGGGTCATGGGAAGCCACAAATGGAATACAGAAAACGCCCAAGATTACGGCATCAATCTACTGACCTCGGACACGATCCGGCTACGCGAACTGCAGGATGAAGATCTATCGGTCCTGGCCCAATGGTGGAATAGCCCGGAGTTCATGGCGCTGCAGGGAAATATCGTACTTCCGCATCCCGGCGTCGAAGCCGCAAACCTATTCAAGAGCTGGAGCCTGAACCGAGGCACCAAGGATGGTGTGGGCCTTTCAATTACGTTGCCCGATGACACGCTAATCGGCCACACTGCACTCTACAATTTCAACGCCCCGGCCCGTTCGGCGGATCTCATGCTGATGATCGGCGGTTCGAATGTGGGGCAGGGATACGGCACGGTCGCAACCAAGATGATCGTGGACTTCGGCTTCCGCGAAATGGGGCTGAACCGAATCGGGTTGGGGATCTGGGCCTATAACGAGCGGGCCTTGCGCACCTTCTCCCGCGCCGGTTTCCGCGAGGAAGGACGCAACCGCCAGGCTGGTTTCCACGATGGGGCGTTCCACGACCGCATTCTGATGAGCCTGCTGGCTGACGAGTATTTCGGGCGCTAACCCGGGAACTTGGAAATTGGGGTGTTTCTTCAACCTTAGGTGGAGAAACACCCCATTTTCATGTGCTTTGAGCGCGTAAAAGCGAAAGCCAACGCCGAAATAGCGTTTCCTCGGCGTTGTGGCGATTCCTAATCAACTCGTTAGCCTATTGTTGGAGCTAGTTAGTATCAGTCTCAAGGAGCACCAATGGATTTTCTCCGCAAGCTAAAGTTACCCAAGCGCAAGCCACCGGCTGCTCCGGCACCGGCTCCGGAACCTCCGGTAGGTGAATTGCTCAGCGAGTCAGAGGTTACCAAGCCAAACTTCACCGTGCATTCCCTGTGGACGGATATGCTCGGGCGCCTCGGAATCCGTAGCGCCCAGATCTTGATCGTTGGCACCCTAGCCACCTTCTTCATCATCGGACTCTTGCGACTGACGATGATCGTCATTCCGACTTTGCTGGCAGTGATTATCTCCTGCGCGCTATGGCCCTTGGTGCTGAAGCTTCGCAAGGTCTTTTCTCCATTGATCTCCGCCTGGATCGTCTTCCTCAGCTCCCTGCTGGTTCTCGGCGGCATCGGCACCGGATTGGTCTTCTCGGTCATCAAGGAATGGCCAAAGCTGGTTGACCAAGCGGTTGAAGGCTTCAATCAGCTCAATGACATGGTGCAGGGATTCATCGGCAATATGCCATTGTCCATCGATCAGAGCCAGATCGACGGCGTCGTGGACACGGTGACCTCGTTCTTGACCAGTTCCCAATTCGGCACCGGCGCCCTGAACACGCTCAGTGCCGCAGGTAGCTTCGTGACGGGCTTGATCTTGCTCCTGGTGATCTTGTTCTTCTTCCTGAAAGACGGCGACCGGATCTGGGCCTTCGCAGTGTCTTGGACGCCCAAGCACTACCGCAATAAGTGGATCCTTTCCGGTGACCGTGCACTGCGCACCTTCGGCGGCTATATCCGCGGAACCGCTACCGTGGCTGCGGTGGACACCTTGGGCATTACCGCAACCTTGCTGATCTTGCAGGTTCCGCTAGCGCTGCCCCTGGGCGTGATCGTGTTCCTCGGTTCGTTCATTCCGATGGTTGGTGCCACCGTGGCAGGCATTTTGGCTACACTGATTGCCTTGGTCACCAATGGTCCAGTGGTAGCCCTGATCGTGCTGGCTGCGGTAATCCTGGTCAATCAGCTTGAGGGCAACTTCCTTCAGCCAGTGGTGATGGCGAATGCATTGAACTTGCACGCGCTGGTGGTCTTGATGGCCTTGACCGCTGGTACGGTGCTTGCAGGTATTATCGGCGCCGTGCTGTCCGTGCCGCTGACCGCCGCAGCGTGGGCAGTGATCAAGGTGTGGACCGATCGCGATAATTCGAATGCGGTGGATGACGCGAAAAAAGACATCCGCGAAAAGGTCAAACCCGAGGAGAAGCCAAGCCTCGTGGAAAAAGCCAAGGAAACCGCTAACCCAGAGCCTGCAGCTAGCGCCGACAACAGCTAGCATTTTCTTGCCTACGGTCTTGGCCTCGTCCCCTGGATGAGGCCAAGACCTTTTTTCTTCCCCTTCAGAAAGGAATTTTGATGACTTTACCCGATCGAGAAGTGATCGCCACCCGAGCGGGTGTGTCGTTGGGGCGATACCGAGCTTCGGATTTCGCAGCGGTCCACGAGTACGCCACGGACCCCATGGTCTACCGGTATGCCGAGTGGGGTCCGAATTCCGCAGAGCAGACCCGGCAGTACCTCTTGGAAGCCAGTCTGCCCAACAGCCAAGCGCTGACCTTGGCGGTCCTCGTCGATGAACAGGTGATCGGCGGCGCGGCGGTGTGGAGCACCGATGCCGACCACCGCTGCGGAGAACTCGGCTATAGCCTGAATCGTAAATTCTGGGGTCGCGGCTATGCCACGCTGGCAACGAAGATGCTGCTCGATCTTGGATTTTCTTCCCTGGATCTGCACCGCATCACAGCGACTTGCGCCCCCGAGAATTCGGCCTCCAGACGTGTGCTGGAAAAGGCCGGGTTCGCCTACGAAGGGCATTTGCGCGAGCATAAACTCGTTGGCGATCGACGCCGCGATTCCTTGCTCTTTGCACGGCTCGCTACCGACTAGCCCGGGTATTTCATGAAGGCCGGTAGTCATTAACTGACTTAAAAGATGAAAAGGTGACCTGAACAGGGAAAAT
>NZ_PCPW01000026.1:0-14553 GCF_002979835.1 Arthrobacter sp. MYb221
GACTCAGGCGCCAAGGTTTGAGTGTCAACGATGTCGCGACTCATGTGTCAAGTATGTCGTGAATCTAGACACCCTTACCTCCACAGATTAAAATCCCGGTATCACTTGCATAAAGTGATACCGGGATTTTTTCGCTTAAACTTCTGCGACCCTTTACCGAATTCCGCTGGGGCCAGCCGAAGGAACTCGGGACGCGCCGGGCGCCTAGCCGTGCTGCGGGCTCGGGTCGCCGATATGGCCCTCGGCGCTGGCGTCCAGCACGCGGGCAACAAAAGCCGCGTACTCGCCCATGTAGTGCTTCAGGAAGTCGGCCGTCGAATGATTGTGCACATTGCCCTCGGCATCGAAGTCTTCTTGGTTGAATGCCAGATAGACCTCGGGGGAGTTCAGTTGCGGGGAGTCGAGGAAGCTGAGCACGCCGCGCATCGAGGACTGCATCACCGCGGTGCCGATGGCGCCCATTGAGGCTCCGACCAGTCCGCTGGGCTTGCGGGCGAATGAGTTGGTGCCCCACGGTCGCGAACCCCAGTCGATCGCATTTTTCAGCGCACCGGGAATCGAGCGATTGTATTCGGGGGAGATGAACAACAACCCGTCCGAAGCTTCGATGGCGCGTTTGAGTTCGGTACCGACGGAAGGGTAGTCCTCGTCGTAATCGTAGCTGTAGAGCGGCAGGTCCTTGATCGGGATTTCGGTGAATTTCAGATTCTCCGGGGCCAGCTTGATCAGGGCCTTGGACAACGTGCGGTTGATGGAATTCGTGGCTAGCGAACCGACAAAATAGCCGATGCTGTACTGTCTCATGTCCCCAGTTCACCACCGTCGCCGGCATCCGTCCAGAGATTTCCGAACAGGAATATTGCCGCGCATAATTGCCTCGAGGCGCAACGGAATGACGCACGCCGAGAGCCTGCGTCATTCTATTGCGCCTCAGGTCAGCGACTACTGCAAGGGATCTTTCGGGTTGGGCAGCCGATAAACTCTTTCATCATCCACCGACTGCACGCCTTCGACTTGCTGCAGCTGGGCGCGCAGTTCCTCGTCGCCGTGGCCGATCACCTGGCCTAGCGTGCCAAGCACCTTGTTGATCCGCAGCCCGGAGGCTTCCAGCGAACTGACCACCTGATCGATCCGCGCGGTATAGGTCGCGGTCACGGTCACGATATAGGTGTGCGAGGACGTCACCCGATCGTCCGATGATTCGCTCATGATCTCCCTGCCCCTAAGCTTCGGCCGGTGGCGGAGCTTGGGTGAGGCCTGAGCCAACGTCCACGGAGAACAGCTCCAAACGCTGGGCCTCTTGCACGAGCTCGGCCCACAACTCACGCGCCCGGAAGCCGGTGGCCTCGGCTAGCAACGCCGCGATGCCGGCCACATGCGGGGTGGCCATGGAGGTGCCGCTGATGGTGTTGTATCGTTCGGCCCCCGGCCAAGAGGAATAGACGGCTACACCCGGACCGGAAATATCCACCTGGCCGCCACGGCCGGGCAGCGTGCGGGCGGAGAAGTCGGCTATATTCAGCGTGTTATCCAGCGCGCCGACCGCCATCACGTAGGGGCTGTTGGCCGGTGCCCCGACGAACCCTGCGTTCCCCTGGGAGCGTTGGGCGTTGTTGCCCGCCGCGGCGATGATCAGCGAACCGAGTTCCAATGCCCGGCGTCCGGCGGTCACATAGGGCGGGTGCACTTGCTGCACATCGGCCCCCAGCGACATGGAGATCACCTGGCATTCGTTTTCCAGGGCCCAGTCGATACCGGCCAGGATGGTTGCGTCAGACCCGGAGCCGTCGGCGCCAAGCACCTTGCCCGCGTAGATATCCGCCCCGGAGGCCACCCCGTAGCCGCGGCCGTCAGCCAGGGTGCGTGGGCCGCAGGAGGAACCGATGCAATGGGTGCCATGTCCGTGGCCATCTTGGGCGTCCTCGCCCGGGACGAAGGATTTGGACACCACCGTGCGTCCGGCGAAGTCGGGGTGGGCTAGGTCGAAGCCGGTGTCCAGCACCGCTACCTTGATGCCGGCGCCGGTGAATTTGGAGTCGACCGCGGCTACCGCCTGCAAGCCCCAGGTTGCCTGATCGGTGTCGTTGAATGAATCGGTGGGCTGCGCGGTGGGCTCTGCCGACAGGGCGTGGTACACCATCTCGGGAACGACGCGGGTTGGCATACTCCGGCTGGCGCAACGCGCCTGGAACTCGTTGAGATGCTCCGCGGCGCTGCTGACCACGGCGATGCCGAGCCGCGGGAAGTATTCGGTCAGGCCATAACCTTCGGACTCGAGAATCTGCGGGACATCCTCGGAAAGGGCGCGGATCCCAACGCTTTCGGTTTCGGTTTGTTCGGCCGAGTCGAAGACCAGCACGTAGCGGCCAGGAATAGGGGTAGCGCTAGAACGGAGAAAGGGAACCTCTGGGGTGAACATGGTCGACTCCTTCAGAACAAGTCAGCTTCCAGCTCCGCGCCGCCAGGTGAATTCATCCGCTGCCGAAGCTGTGGTTACCTAGCACTGTACCGGGCTTGGTATGCGCGTCACCACGATTTGGCAAGGAAACTTTTCGCTCTGCGCACTGCGCAGGCGGAACTGCCAGAAGATCTAGTAAATTGCGTTCGGGTAGCGGCCGAGTCGGAGATGAATGAATATTTCGCCCCAAATCGTGCCGCGCAGATGAGATGAATTTTCTCTCAATAACTTGACGTCAGGATTTGCGGACCACGCGCTGGGAATCCGTGGAAAACTGCGGCCATTCCTGTGCGGGCGCTTCGCTAGAATCATTCGTCGTCTCGGCAAACGCACTAGTCAAGTTCTGATCAATGGTCAACTGAACGAGATTTTGATTATTTTTCGCCTGCGCGTGTAGCGCAGAGCAAAGCTGCTGCTCATGGCGCCGAAGACACATGGAAGAAGGGACTAATTTTCCCGCTGCCACTTGTATCTTAGTCCGCGACGCATAAGGGTGTTAAACCATAGGGCAATACTCGCAGCAAAGGATAAATGACGATGACGCGAAATATAGACGAGGTCGAACCTCCCGAGAGCCCGGATGAATTCGGTGCGGATGAGACCATTTCGGACTCCCCGCATACCGCGCCGATCCCGGTGCATATGCACATTGCCGAAAACGACACCGACGAACAGATCACCGCCAAGCTGCGCCGCCAAGGCGTGCGTTTGGGCAAGGGCGGGATCGCACCAGCGGTCTTCTGGCCGTCATTGATAGTGATCCTGGCCGTGGCGCTTTTCGCCATTGCGCTGCCGGATACGGCAAGCAGCACCTTCAACGCGGTCCAGAACTGGATCGTGGCGAACCTGGGCTGGTACTACATGCTGATCATCGGCGGGTTCGTGGCATTGGTGATCGTGATCGGCTTCTCGAAGCTGGGCCGGATCACGCTGGGCAATGACGGGGAGAAGCCGGAATTCGGGCTGTTCAGCTGGTTCGCGATGCTCTTCGCCGCCGGCATGGGCATCGGCCTGGTCTTCTATGGCGTGGGCGAACCGCTGATGTACGCCACCGTTGACCCGAAGCCCGGATGGGAAGGCACCGAAGGGGAACTGGCGGGCCTTGCCATGGCGCAGACCTTCATCCACTGGGGCCTGCATCCCTGGGCCATCTACGCGGTCATCGGATTGGCCCTGGCCTACGCGATCCACCGCCGTGGCCGTCCGGTCTCCATCCGCTGGGCACTGGAACCGGTGCTTGGGGACCGAGTCAAGGGCTGGCTGGGCGATGTGATCGACGTGCTGGCCATCTTCGGAACGGTTTTCGGCATCGCGACCTCGCTGGGCTTGGGCGTGCAGCAGATCAGCTCGGGACTGCAGTCCATCGGGCTGGTGGATTCGGTGGACAACACGCTGCTGGTTATCCTCATCGTCGTGATCACCTTCCTGGCCACCATGAGCGTGGTCAGCGGCCTGGGCGCAGGCATTAAGTGGCTGTCGAATATCAACCTGTCCATGGCCGGCCTGCTGATGATCAGCGTGCTGCTGCTGGGCCCGACCCTGTTCCTGTTCCAGAACTTCGTGCAGTCTCTAGGCGTGTACCTGGCCAACTGGATGAACATGACCTTCGACGTCGGCGCCTTCCAGCAGAGCGAGGCAGCGCAGACCTGGTTCTCCAGCTGGACGGTCTTCTACTGGGGCTGGTGGATTGCTTGGGCCCCGTTCGTGGGCATCTTCATCGCCCGCATTTCGCGTGGGCGCACCGTGCGCCAATTCGTCTTGGGCGTGCTGCTGGTGCCGACCATCGTCGGTTTCCTCTGGTTCTCCGTGATGGGCGGCGCCGGGCTGTACCGCCAGTTCTTCGGCGCCGGGGACATGGTCCAGGACGGCGCGGTTTCCGCCGAAGGCTCGCTGTTCCAGGTCCTCGGTGCCCTGCCGATGGGAACGATCCTCTCGGTCATGGCGATCATCCTGGTCGCGATCTTCTTCATCACCTCCTCGGACTCCGGCTCGCTGGTGGTGGATATGCTCGCCTCGGGCGGGCACCCGAACCCGCCAACTTGGTCCCGCGTGCTGTGGGCGGTGCTCGAAGGCTTGCTGGCTGCTGCGCTGCTGATGGCCGGCGGGCTCCAGGCGCTGCAGGCCGGTTCGCTGGCCACGGCACTGCCATTCAGCATCATCATGATCCTGATGGCCGTGGCTACCGTCAAGGGCCTGCGCCACGAGAGCAAGACGCTGGATATCATCGAGGCCAAGATCCGGCTCGAGCGGGTCACCGAGCTCGTCTCCGACGAGCTGTGGGGCACCCTGGATGACCAGCCGGAACTGCGTCGTTACGTCGATGACCGCATCGACTACCGGGTGACGCGCTCGCGCGGAGTTTTCGGCCGACGCGATGAAGGCAGCGGCAAGGCCCCGCATAAAAGGGGAACCGAGCAGTAGCAATGTCTCTCGGTAGGCCTTGAACGTCGGCTGGCGAGCTGACCGCACCAAGCGGTCCGCTCGCCAGCTTTTTCGTTGCCGGTAGCTGAACTGAGCGAACCTTGCCAATCGGGCCATTGAAGTGTGAGGATCGAAGAGACAAGCACTATTCACTGCCCGCGGCGGCATCGCTGCGCCGGCAGAAGTTAAGGGGTGTTCGATGAGCCAGGAATCAATCGTCATCGTTGGTGCGGGTCTTGCCGCGGCCAGCGCCGTGAAGGAACTGCGCAGCTTGGGGCACACCGGGGCGATCACCCTGATCGGCGAGGAGCAAGAACTGCCCTATGAGCGGCCGCCCTTGTCCAAGGGCTATCTCCAAGGCCAGGAGAAGCTCGAGGACTTCACGGTTAACACCGCGCAGTGGTATGCGGAAAACAACGTGGATCTGCGGCTCGGGGTGCGGGCCGAAAGCATTGACCGGCAGAACCAGTTGGTAGCGCTCAGCGACGGCGGCAGCGTTTCCTATGACCGGCTGGTCTTGGCCACCGGCGCCCGTCCGAACCTCGGCGGCGCGCATCCCTTCGAAGGCCATGACCTGCCCGGCGTGCACGTGCTGCGCACCGTGAAACAGGCACATGCACTGCGTGAATCGCTGGCCGAAGACACCCGGCTGGCGGTGATCGGCTCGGGCTGGATCGGCATGGAGGCCGCCGCGAGCGCCCGGCACCGCGGGGCGCGGGTCACCGTGTACTCCCCGGACGAGGTCCCGCTGGGCAAGGTCTTCGGCGACCGCTTCGGACATCACCTGCTGGAGCTGCATCAGCGCAACGGGGTGGACGTGCGCACCGGCACCCAGGTCGAGTCGATACAGGAAACCGACGGACGCCTCGAGGTAGTCAGCAGCGCCGGAACCAGCCGCGCCGACGTGGTGCTTCTGGCCATTGGCGCGGTCCCGAATATCGAATTGGCGCAGCAGGCGGGGTTGGAGACCGATCGCGGGGTGATCGTCGATGCCGCGCTGCGCAGCTCGGATCACAAGATCCTCGCCATCGGAGACATCGCGCAGGCTTTCAACAGCTCCCTGCGCCGGGCGCTGCGCGTGGAGCACTGGGACAATGCCATCCGCCAGGGCAAGCTCGCCGCCGCGACGCTGACCGGGCAAGAGGCAAACTACGATTGGGCCCCATACTTCTTCACCGACCAGTTCGATTTGGGCATGGAGTACGTCGGCTATGCGGCCCCGGAGGACACCACGGTGGTGCGCGGGGACACCGAATCGGGGGAGTTCATCGTTTTCTGGCTGGATGGCGGAAAGCTCACCGCGGCGATGAATGTGAACATCTGGGATGTGAACGAGACCTTGCGCGGGTTGCTTGGACGGAGCATCGCTCCGGAGCGGCTCACCGATCAGTCGGTGGAGCTGGGCGAGCTCTGAGCCGCGCCGCGCAGTTGCTCCGCGCGGCGGTGTGACCCGTAGGGTGTCAGGTCGACGCTGCCCGGCGGGCCCCACACCACCAGCACCCGTAGCTCCGCGCTCCCGGTGTTCGTCAGGTCGTGCAGCTCGGCGGGCCCGGCGAGCACCGAGTCTCCGGAGCTCAGCTCATAGGTTCTTGCGCCCACGCGCATGCGGCCGGTCCCTTCCAGCACCTGGTAGAACTCGATCAGTTGCTCACCCTGGTCGTGCCGGTGGCGTCCCTCGAAGCCGCCGGGTGGGATCACCCAGGTTTGAATGGCAACCGGCAACCCGGTGTGCCCGCCGAAATGGTGGTGCATCAGCATTTCGCTGCCCTCGTGGAGCCGGTAGCCGAAGCCATGGGCGTCGCGTTTTTCCAGCATCTTTCCTCCGTAGTGGTGGCGCTAGGCCAGCTGGCGGGTATATCCCATGCGCTGGCTGATTTGGCGTGCCGTGCGTACGCATGCCGCGATCAGTTCGTCTAGAATTTCGGGCGTGATTCGGAAGAACGGTGCCGCGATCAAGACGCTGGCAACTACCTCACCGCGATGATTGAATATCGGGGCCGCCACACCGACTTCCTCCTGCGAGGTTTCGCCGTAGTTCACCGCGTAGCCCCGGTTTCGTGCAACGCTGATTCGATCAAGGAATTGCTCCGCCGTAAGATCGCCCTGCAATACGATGCTGCCGTTCTCCAAGAGCTCCCGGGTACGTTCCGGGGTCTCATAGGCTAGAAACAGCTGAACCGTAGCGCTCAATGCGGTGTTGTAGCGGCTGCCCATCGCGGAGGTGTGCTTGACCGGTCGCGTGGAGGGTATCTGCTCCACCGACACCGATTCGTGGCCATCCCAGATATTGAGCACCGCGGTTTCCCGGACGTGCTCAGCGAGTTCCTTCAAAGGCAGATAAGCCGTCTGGCGCACGTCGAGATTTGCCAGGAGCGGGCCGGCAATGGCGATCAATCCCAATCCCAAGCGGAACTTCCGGGTGGGCTCGTCGCGTTCCACGATGCGTTCTTGAACCAGCGTGGCAAGAATTCGGGACACGCTGGATTTATGCAGGCCAACTTCCGCCGCAATCTCCGTCACGCCGACCAGCTGCCGTTCAACGGTGAAGCAACGCAAAACATCGATCACGTTGACGATCACCGATGCGCCACGGACTTCGGGGGTCCGCTCGTCCTCGACGTGTGGCGCGGCCGATCCTTCGTTCTCGAATGCAGTCATGATTTCCTCAACCTGTACGTTCGGGTAATTGAGCTAATCCTAGCTGGCGGAGAAGCTACGCCAGCGGCTTCTTGCTCGTTTCGACGGAGAGTGCCACGGCAATCAGCGAGACCACCGCGGCGCCCATCAGGTACCAGCCCGGAGCCAAGACGCTGCCCGAGGAGGCGATGAGCAAGGTTGCGACGAAGGGCGCGGTACCGCCGAAGAGGGCATTGGAGAGGTTGAAGGAGACCGCGAACCCCGAGTAGCGTACGCGGGTCGGGAACATCTCGGCCAGGAAGCTGGGCAGGGTTCCGTCGTTCAGCGTCAGCATGGCGCCGAGCAGGACCTGGACCAGCAGGATCATGGCGAAGTTGCCGGACTCCAGCATCATGAACGCCGGAACCGTGAACAGCACGAACAGCACCGAAGCGGTGATCAGCACCCGGCGTCTGCCGAAGCGGTCCGAGAGCATGCCGGTGAGGAAGATGAATCCGATGTACGTGGCCAGGGCCACCGTCGTCGCGATATAGGCCGAGGTGCGGTCCAAGCCCAGCTCTTCGGACAGGTAGGTGGGCATGTAGCTGAGGATGACGTAGAAGCCCACGGCGTTGAGCAAGACCGCCCCGGAGGCCTGGAGAAGCTGGCGCCAGTGGTTGCGGAAGAGCGATGACACCGGAGTCTTGGAGGTATTCTCCTCCTTGGAGAGTTCCTGGAAGACGGGGGAGTCCTCGAGCTTGGTGCGGATGTAGCGGCCGATGAGGCCCATCGGCGCGGCGAGCAGGAACGGGATGCGCCACCCCCAGCTCTGCATCTGCGCCGGTTCCAGAAGTCCGGTGAGCAGGGCCGCCATCAGCGAACCGAGCAGCAGGCCCGCCGCGGTGCTTGCCGGCACCACCGCGGCATACAGGCCGCGGCGATTGGCTGGGGCGTATTCGACGAGGAACGCCGAGGCCCCGGCGTACTCCCCGGAGGCGGAGAAGCCTTGCACCAGGCGAAGCGCGAGCAGCAGCAAAGGTGCGCCGATGCCGATGCTGGCGTAGCCCGGCAGCAGTGCGATGGCGAAGGTCGCTCCGGACATCAACAGGATCGACCAGCTCAGTGCCTCGCGGCGCCCCACGCGGTCACCGATGTGGCCCCAGACGAAGCCACCCAGCGGGCGGACCAAAAATGAGATCGCGAACAGCCCGAAGGTCAGCAGCAATGCCGTTTGGGGAGCTGATTCGGGGAAGAATACCGCGGCAATGGTCACGGCGAGATATCCGTAGGCCGCGTAGTCGAACCACTCCACGAAATTTCCGATGAAGCTGGCGGCAACCACCTTGCGGCGGGTCTGCGGGTCAACGGAAGGTGATGCCGGGCCGTTATCGGCAGCGAGCGCGGCTGCTGCGCCCGGTGGGTTGTTGTTGCTCTGGGTCATGGGGAGATGCCTCTGCAAGGTGGCGGCGCCGGCCGCTTGGCTGCGATGCCGCGGGGATATCAGGTGGTGTCGGAACGCCGTTCGGAGCCCGATACTTGGCGCAGCGCCCGTGCATGCTGCGGGACTAGTGGTTAAGCGCCCGTGGTGTGGGGGTGGACCCCACACCACGGGTTTCGACTGCCGCTAGGCGTCGATGATGTTGTTCTCCGGTCCGAAACCGAACTTGGTGATGTTCTCGGCTCCGCCATCGCCGACAACCAGAATGTCGTGCTCGCGGTAGCCGCCGGCACCCGGCTCGCCGTCCATGACGGTGAGCATCGGTTCCATCGAGACAACCATGCCCGGCTCGAGCACCGTATCGATGTCCTCACGCAGCTCCAGGCCCGCTTCGCGGCCGTAGTAGTGCGAGAGCACGCCGAAGGAGTGGCCGTAGCCGAAGGTGCGGTTGGGCAGCAGGCCGTGGGAAATGTAGATCTCGTTCAGCTCCGCGGCGATGTCCTTGCAGACGGCTCCGGGCTTGATGAGCTCCAGTCCGCGCTTGTGCACCTCGACGTTGACGTTCCACAATTCCAGGGAGCGGGCATCCGGCTCGCCGAGGAACAGCGTGCGCTCCAGCGCGGTGTAGTAGCCGGAGGTCATCGGGAAGCAGTTCAGCGAGAGGATGTCCCCGCGCTCAAGCTTGCGGGTGGTGGCCCAGTTGTGGGCGCCGTCGGTGTTGATCCCGGACTGGAACCAGACCCAGGTATCGCGCACCTCGCGGTGCGGGAAGGTCTTGGCGATCTCGTGCACCATCGCTTCGGTGCCGATCAATGCTACTTCGTATTCGCTGATGCCTTCGCGGATGGCGGCCTTGATCGCTTCGCCGCCCAGATCGCCGATGCGCGCACCGTGCTTGATGACTTCGATTTCCTCTGCGGACTTGATCATGCGCTGGCGCATGGCATCCTGCGAAACATCCACCAGCGTGGCACCACTGAAGGTGTCGGCGATCTGCCGGCGGGTCAGCCCCGGCAGGGCGTCGTCTTCCACGCCGATCCGGCTTGCCTTCACGCCGTCGCGCTTCAGTGCTTCCTGCAGGCCGTAGAAGAAGTTGTCGCGCTTCCAGTCGGTGTACACGATGTTCTCGCCGTAGCTGGTGCGCCAAGGCATGCCGGCATCGATGTTCGCCGTCACGGTGGTGGAGTTGTTCGCGGTGACCACCAACGCGTAGTTGCGGCCGAAGGTGGTGTACAGGAAGTCCGAATAGTACTTGATGCCGTGATAGCTGGTCAGGATGACCGCGTCCAGGGACTTTGCCGCCATGATTTGGCGCAGTCCGGCCAAGCGGAGCTCGAACTCCGTGTCCGAGAAGGTTAACTGCTGCTTGGTTCCGTTGTGCAGGGTCTTCAGGCGCGCCAGCTCGGAAACGTTGGTGGCAGTGTTTGCGGCGGTGGTCATGGTGTTGGCTCCTTGTAAGAAATGAAGTGTCAAGGTAGGCCGGCCCAATCAGATGGATTGCGAGGATTCATGGGAATCGCCGGAGAAGAGTTTACGAGTTGCAATGAACGCAACATCGTTGCAAGAAGACTATGTGTGCCTTGGGTCACTGTCAAGAAGTATTTTGGAGACCCTGCGGACCCAAGTAAAAGAATTCGTGTGACTTGGAATGATCAATGTTTGCAGGGGAATGGATGAAGGCCGCGAAGCTCAAAGTTTCGAGCTTCACGGCCTTCGTGGAGGTGTGGTTTGCGCAGTACTAGCCCTGCTCGCCGTCCTGCGGCACCTTCTTGCGGATGGCGCCCTCCCCGTCTGGATCCGGGACGAAGACCAGACCTGGATCCGGATTATTGATGTCCTTCTCCAGTTGCCTGATCGCCTTGTCTCGTTTGAGCAGCCGGCGAATCAAATTGATGATCATCAAGATGATCACGAAGGAGAAGGGGAAGGCGCCGATAATCGTTCCTGTTTGCACGGTATCGACCACCGCCGTTCCACCCATGGTCAACAGCACCGTCGTCACCGTAGCAACGGACAGCACCAAGACGACACGGAAGACCGGGCCGGATTTGTGCGGAGCCGAAACGAACTCGCTGAGCGCATAAATTCCGGAGTCCAACGAGGTGACGTAGTAGGTGGCAACCAGCACGGTGGCTACGACCAGCAAGACGGTTCCAACGATCGGTACCGAATCGAGCATCGCAAACAGGCCCGAGGAGGTATCGGCGGCCACGGCGTCGCTGATGCCGCGGTTGGATTGGTCGTCGTAGTAGATGGCGGCCGATCCGAGGATGGCTACCCAGACCATGACGATCAGCGATGGAATGATAGTCACGCCGAGAACAAATTCGCGAATGGTCCGCCCGCGCGAGATCCTGGCGATGAAGCCGGCCACAAATGGTGAGAATGCTATGACCCAGCACCAGATGAAGACCGTCCACCAGCCATTCCAGCTGTCCTTCCAGCTCTCCAAGGTGGTGGCAGCCAACCCCGAATCGGTCCAAAGGCTCATAGTCGCGAAGTTCGTGAAGAAACTGCCAAAGGTCTGGGACATATTAGAGACGATGAACAGCGATGGGCCGAAGATCAGTACCGCGGCGATCAAGGCGATGCTCAAAATTGAATTGAGCCCGCTGATCCGGGCCATGCCCTTATTGATTCCGACGATGGCGGAGATCGAGGTGATGCCCGCAAAGATCAGGATGACCATCAGCCACATCATTGGGGTGGCGCTCAGCCCGGTGAATGAGGTGAGGCCGGAGGAGAATTGCATGGCCGCAAAGCCGAAGGAGGTGGCCAAGCCGAGAACCGTCGCGATAATAGCCAGCAGCTCGATAACGACGCCCGCCCCGCGGCGCGACCAGCGCGGCAGGATGTCAACCGTCGCCTCGCGAAAAGTCAAGGTCTTGCCGAGGTTGTGATGCGAGTAAGCCAAACACACTGCAACGGCGCAATACATCGCCCAGGCCGTCAGGCCCCAGTGGAAGTAGGTCCAGACGATGGCTCCCTCCTGGGCGCCATTCGGACCGGAGGGGATGACCGGATTCTCGTCGCGCAGCATGATCGGTTCGGCAACCGACCAGAAGATCAGCCCGATACCCTGCCCGCAGGCGAAGAGCATCGAGTACCAGGCGAACTTGCTGTGTTGCGGTTTCGCTAGCGGCCCGCCAAGGCGGATCTTGCCCACGCGGCTCATCGACAGCCAGATGCAAACCACCACGGTGAACACGGAGTACAGGATGAACAGCCAGGTGAATTTTCCGGTCACGAAGGTACGCATTTCGGAAATCGCTGCGGAGGCGGACACTGGGTTGCCGAGCACCCAGATGATCACCGCAAGGATCAGCACCGGTGGGATTACACGGATCAGCAATCGATCTATGGGTGGAATATGCCGGCCCATGAATCGCGGAACCTCTACCTGTTCGCTCTCCTCCTCTCCTCGGCGCATGGCTTTGCCTGATTTTTTCCGGCCCTGGGACGTTGAATGATCCACCGACATACTATTTCGTCTCCAGGCTTATGCCGCCGAGCAGCAATTCGTTCTCGAGGGCGTCGGCCACCTGTCTCGTGACGGTTTCGAAAAGCAGCCGCCCGCGCTCGGCGGTTGCTCCCTTAGCCGAAGAGAGGCAGCCGCTGTCCGGCGTCCGGGAGGGGTCTTCGGGAAAAATGTCGTAAGGGGTGAGCTTCGCCGGTGGATGGTCGACAACGCGATCCATGCTGACCAGTTCGGGGTGCAGCAGCAGCATCAGCGACGTTTCGAGGATGCCTCCATGTTCTATGTCCCAGCCGAGAAAACCGTCTGGAAAGACCTTGGACAGGGTCTCTTCGTCGACGAAGTCCCAGTAGGAAAGCAGCATAGCTCGGGCGGCGGATCCGCCGTTGCGGGTCCTGGCCACCGCATTGTCCAAACCCTCGTAGATGAATTGGTAGTTCTCAAAATGCCCATTGAGCACGACAACATTGTCGAACCCCTGGGCTATGAACGAACCGACAACATCTTCAACCATCTGGCTGAGCGTGCAGCCGCCGAGGCTGACGGTTCCCACGCGGTGGTTGCCGCCGCCGGAGCGCGGCTGTGATTTGTAGCCGTAGCAAAGCGCCGGAGCGACCAATGCTCCGGTTTTTTCTGCCACGGCGCCGGCGATGGTGCGTGAGAGCAGTGCATCGACGCCTAGCGGCATGTGGGGTCCGTGCTGTTCGGTGGCTCCGGCTGGAATGATAATGGTGGATCCCGGGCGGGCTAAGTGCTCCGCGTAGGTTTGGGCATCAAGCTCTTCGATGAATACTGAGTGCATGGAAATCTCCTGGCCCCAAGGGGGTGCCGAAGCGCCGCGGATGGGATTTGTTTTGGTTCGGAGTCTGGTTGCAGTAAGCGCAACGCTGTTGCACTGCATCATTTCAGTGGCTCAGGTCACAGTCAAGCCCTGGTGAGAAATAATCTGGCGCACCGGATGCACGTTGAATCCGTGGTGATTGCTAGCCCGGAGGTGCCGCGGGCGAGGAGCGTCTCTAGGTGCCAGGGCGCGCGGAGGTTGCCGATTGGCCTCCTGGCTAGGTAGTCGTCGGCAAACATGGGCGGATGCGGCGAAATGGGAAAGTTGGCTGAGTTGGAATTTCCGCTGGAGGTCGCGCGTAGGGGTGAGCGTTCGGCGACGCATGGGGGTGGATCGGGGGAATCTACAGGACCGCGCGCACCGACGACTCAAAGTGCACGATGTGTTCCAGCGCCAGTTCTTCGGCCGCATGAACGTCGCCGTCCAGAATGGCCTGGAGCAAATTGGCGTGTTCTGAAATGTGCTCATCCACCGTGGGCAATCGGTCAAGGGTCATGCACCAGATGCGTGTGGCCAGGTTGTCCAGTCGAATGAGGGTTTCTTCGAGGTGGTGATTGCCGGCCGCGCGATAGATCAGCCGGTGAACCTCCAGATCGTTCTCCATCAGCTCGCGGCGGGCATTGGTCGAGTTCAGTGCGCCGACCGCTCTGACGGTGTCTTCCATTTGGGCGCGGACGATCCCGCCGTGCAGGGCGGCGGCTTTTCCCGCTGCCAACGGCTCCAGCGCCTGGCGCACTTCGGTGATATCGGCCAGTTCGGTGATGTCAACGCGTGTGGCGAAGGTTCCGCGGCGCGAGTAGGACTGCACGAGGTGGTCGACTTCGAGGCGCTTGAGTGCCTCGCGCAGTGGCGTGCGCCCAATGCCTAGCTCTTCGACCAGCCGGGCTTCGTTGATGGGGTCGCCCGGGGCGATGTCCATCATGATGAGCCGATCGCGCAGCACCAGATAAGCGCGTTCGGCCATGGACTCTCCTCCGCTAATCAGCTGAGCTGTCATGGTCATCGTGTCCTCCGATTTCCCGGCGCCGTTGTGCCGAAATGCTATGCGTCAAAGAAATTCCAGCTAACCCATTGACCGGGGTGTGACTCCCATCATACAGTGAATTATAGATTGATATATCAGTTGTCGGCAATTCATACATTTAGGAATGGGCAATGACTCTAACTACCTCCCTCGCAGCGGATTCGCTGACCGAGGACCTCGGAACCCTGGACCCGGAGATTGCGCAGCGGATCGATGCCGAGCTCGCTCGTCAGCAGCGTGGTCTGGAGATGATCGCTTCGGAGAACCATACCGCGCAGGC
>NZ_PCPW01000027.1:0-6543 GCF_002979835.1 Arthrobacter sp. MYb221
CTGGGCATGCAACGCGATCATCTGGCGGGCCAAGTGCGGGATGACCAGGCCAGCAGCATCGGTGCCGACCACGACCACTGTTTGCTCATCCAGTGCATCCATGATGGCGCTGGCCCACGCGGTGTGCCGGCGGGCTCCCTGCTTTTTCAGCTTCGCATCGATCCGTGCTTTGCCAGCATGCTTCAGTTGCGCTGGGGTGGGCCAAGCGGCGAGGACCTCCAAAACAGCATCATGCTCCAGCCACGGGCCGAGAACGCGTTCCAGCGGAGGGTGGATCTGGGTGAACAAACCGCGGATCCTGTTGCTGGTCTGGGTGATCTGCCGTGCCAGATCCAAGTCGAAACCGGTGAGCATGCCCAAGGTGGCTTCTTCTTCGTCGGAGACCTGAATGCTACGCAAGGTATGCGGCATGGTACGGGCCGCATCAGCGATGATGAAGGCATCTTTTTCGTCTGTTTTAGCCGTGCCGGGATACATGTCTGCGATGCGTCGCATCGAGAGTCCTGGCAGGTATGCCACTGGAATGCCGAGGTGCTGAGCGACGGCGACGGCCAGCGCGCCGATAGTGGCGGGCTGATCCACGACCACCAGAACGGTACCCTTGGCTCTGAGATTTTCGTAGACAGCGGTGAGTTTGGCTTCGTCGTTGGGCAGGGTCTTGTTCCAGATTTTGGTGCCGTCTTGGGTGACGGCGCAGGCCCAGTGGTCTGTTTTCCCGACGTCGAGGCCGAGGAAAATTTCGACATCCGTGGTGATCATGACTAGTGCTCCTTTGAACTAGTTTCTGTTCAAGGTCGATCGACCGCCGGTAGCAAAGTCTTACATCCACGTTATGACAGGCGTCCATTTTTGGCGCCGCGCCCCTAATCAGCAATCACCTCGCTGCCATCCCAATCTCGGTGGCAACACCCCCCGGATCATTGGTTAGACAGGGGCAAGACACCATGCCGAGATTGGTCGGCCGACAGTCCCTATGATCCTCTTTTTAGGGGCTATCAAATAGATAACGGGGAAGTGGTTTCGGCGGTTGCAGAGCCAGAGCGTTCTACTTCGCGGCAGCAGGCAGGCGTAGGGCTCGGCGTTAGTTCATACCTCACAACCGTAATCGCCCCAGCGGCAGTCACCTCCGTTGCGGTCGGACCCGCAGTAAGCGAGAGCTCCGCACAAGGCTCCGAAGTAGGCCTTGAAGTTGGCGCCGCAGAGGGCGCCCTGTCTGTGCGCCAGTGCGCCTTGATACGAACGAGCTATACGATCCAGCGACTGAATAGCCTCAGGCTGGGCCATCCTGGTTTACCGGAAGATCCCGCCTGTCTTGCCGGCGTGGGCTTCTCAAACAGCGAGCGTCCCGGGCGCCGCCAGTGAAACCGCGAACATGCCGCCGTCCCGCGGGAGGCATCGGTTGGCCTCGGATCTTGTGGTCGTCGCTGGGTCCACAAGTTCCGCTCCGTTATTGCGCACATTACCCACGACCTTGCCAACCTCCCGCGGCACGAGGCCCGGGTCGAAGATCGCCATCAGCAGCGGACGGATTTCCGTTTTACCAGTGAGTCCGGGATCCAGCCAGTCTTCTTGCTGGTCGGCAGGAACGATTACCGGGAGGCGGTCATGAATGTAGCCTAGGGCATCGACGGCTGGCCGAGTGCAGGTCGTCGTGGTCATCAGTCACTCTTTTCCCCGCTCTCCGGAAATTCCAGGTCGCTCCAGCACTCATAGAGACCGGCAAAGGCCGCAATTCCCCTGTCCTGTGGCTGCAGGTACGTGGGGAGCTTCTCGTTGTCGCCGACCAGCCATTCGCCGCAACTCTCCGCCGAGACTAGGACGCGGCGCTCCACCGCCAAGGAGCGGAAGGACGGCTTGTCCAGGACGGTCTTCGATCTGGCCCTGATAGCCCTGCCGCCCACCGGCTTGCTCTTGGCCCACAGCAGAATTGAGCACCTACCGTGCGGTCTTCAGTCGACCGCCGGAGCCCTTGCAATTCGGGCTACGACCGGTGGTGATTTTGACCTTCTGGGTCGGCGCGACGTTCAATTTGGCCTCACCTCACCACCCAAGATGTCCCCTATCCCGAAGGCCACCACCATGTCGACCTCGGCGCTTTCCATAACGAAATGACCACACATGCCCAAAGAATCCCACAGCACAACTCATTTCAGAACGGACCCGAGCAGTTTGGGGACGAATTGGTGGCGGAGGCTTCCGAAGCATCGACCACTTTAGCTGGTTCGGCAGTGCTTCCCCTAATACCTCGCGCTTCATTACCGATGGCCTAGCGCGACACCACCGAAGGCTCTACACGAAATACCACTAGTCGCCATCCACGACACCGGATCCCCGGTGTTCCGTCGGGAGTTGGAGAGCTCCACGGAGCCCTGGTGGCCGGGATCCTGCCGGAGCCAGATTGTGGATCCAGTCCCTTGAATTCCGGCATGCACCGCGACCGCGTGGCAGGCCTTCGCTCAGCAACCGAAAGCGGGAAGGCTGAAGCACACCGGGAGTGAAAACCCGGCAAGGAACGCATCGGTTGTTACGTGCTGGGGTATCACTAAACTGCAATGCAATGACGAAAAACCATGGAAGTTCTTCTGATCCGCTTTTTGGCGGTTGCGGGTTGCATGCAACCCCTGCTATGTTGTCTAGGTCACGGCAGAAAAGTCCAGGAACGGAGAAACTAATGAAGTATCCATGACAAGCGTTCGACAGAGAATTCGTCGCCGAAATCGGGGCGTCGTTGTATTTCTTGATTGATCAGCATTCGCGCGGTGTTTGAGATATGACGGCCCATTGCCGTGGCAGCCGCCACCCCATCACGGTTCATGAATGCTTCAAAAATGTCGCGGTGATCCTCAAAGCATTCCCGGGTAGAGCGCGAACGAGGGACCGTTTCGACTCCTCCGGAGAGAACAAGGTTTCTTTGCTCGAATAGCATCTGCACTGCCTTGACATTTCCCGACCCAGCAAGGAGGCTGCGGTGGAAATCTCGGTCTGCCCGGAGCGTTGCCGGAATGTCCGAGCATCGTGCAGCTTGCTCGAATTCAAAGAACGCTGATTCAACAAGCGAGCGTGCTTGGTCGTCTTGGAGTTCAGTGGCCCTCCGAGTAAGCGGAACTTCGAGCATTAGCCGCACTTCAAACCCCTCAAGCAAGTCCTCGAGACTGGTTTGGCGCACACGCATCCCACGGTTCTTCACAATCTCAACCATTCCCTTGCGCTCGAGCTCCAGGAGTGCTTCACGGATGGGCGTTCTGGAAACACCAACTCGTTCCGCCAATTCGCCAGCCGTGTACAACTGGCCCGGTTCTAGGGTCCCAATCAAAATCGCCCGACGCAGCTGCTCGTAAGCCAATTCGGTCAGATTAGACGTTTCGCGTTTTTCTTCCACCTAGTCATTATGTCATTTCTTAAATTCGTAGTAAGGATTCCAAGTGATAGAGAAAAAGTCTTTCGCAGTTGTCGGTGCCGGAATTATCGGCGCAGCTGTCGCGAGAGAGCTTACCCGTCGTTTTCCTGAGGCCTTAGTGTCGGTTTACGACAAGGAACCTCGGGTTGCCAGTCACCAAACCGGACACAACTCAGGGGTAGTGCACGCTGGCTTGTACTACGAAGTGGGCAGTTTAAAGGCCACGCTGTGCCGGCGCGGGGCGACTCTCCTGAAAGACTTTTGCACCGAGAAGGACCTGCCCTACGAGGAATGCGGAAAACTTGTCATTGCCCTGAACGAGCAGGAACGAGGACGTCTGATAAACATCCATGAGAGGGCATCCTCCAACCAGGTTCCAGGTGTCAAGATGATCAGCTCCGAGGGTATTCGAGAGATCGAGCCAAACGCCATCGGTATTGCCGCATTGCATTCGCCAAGTACCGCCATTGTGGATTACGCCAAGGTCGCAGAGGCATTGGCAGCCGACGTGGTGGAAGCGGGGGGACAGGTTCTTCTAAATTGCGAAGTCCTGAGCATCAACGAACAATCTACCGGAATAACTCTGGAAACCACACAAGGGAGCTTTGCAGCGGACTACGTAGTAGTCTGTGCCGGCGCTCAATCAGACCGGCTGGCACGAGGAGCGGGCGCATCCAAACAACCAAGCATAGTCCCGTTCTTCGGACAATATTTCAAACTCGACGAAAGCCATAGAGGCATCCTCAATGGCCTCGTCTACCCTGTCCCGGATCCCAAATACCCCTTCCTCGGCGTTCACCTTACCAAAAGGGTAGATGGGGAGATGATGGTAGGCCCGAACGCATTTCTCTCCTTGTCAAGGGAGAAATATACCGGGCTTGGTCTGGATGCCAGGGACCTAACGGAAACGCTGTCCAACCCAGGATTTTGGAAGTTCGCCTTTCGGAACATGCCCACGGCGATGCGAGAAGTCAAAACCGTGCTGTCCGAAAAATACTTCCTACAAGAAGCGGCCAAGTATGCCCCATCCTTGGAAGGTGCCACAACAACGCGTCTCACCCGAGGGATCCGCGCCCAAGCAATGGGTGCTGATGGCAGCTTGTTGGATGACTTCGTGATCGACTACGAAAAACGGGTCACTCATATACGCAATGCGCCCTCGCCAGGGGCTACCAGCTCCATGGCCATCGCCGAACACATCGTGTCATCTCTCGTCAAGCAATACGCCCTGTCCTAAACGCACTATCTTCTGCACTTTGTTCGGACAACGTTGTCCCAAACAGAAAGATTACTCATGAGCACACTCCAGGCAACAGAAACCCCGCAGGATGAAAAAACACGGCTACGCCGTGTAGCAACGGCTACCATCGTCGGCACCACTGTCGAATGGTACGACTTCTATTTGTATGCCACCATGGCCTCCCTCGTTTTCAGCAAGGTATTCTTTCCTGCTGGAGACAGCCAACTGGCAACTCTTCAGGCTTTTGCCACATTCGCAATTGGTTTTATCGCCCGACCCATTGGCGGAATTGTCTTTGGCCAGATGGGTGACAGGGTCGGACGCAAGAAGACACTGATTGTCACGTTCACGTTGATGGGTATCACAACTGCGCTCATCGGAGTCCTGCCAACCTACGAACAGGTTGGCTACCTCGCCCCGATTTTGCTTGTAGTACTTCGCGTTCTGCAGGGGATGGGAGCAGGCGCCGAATATGCCGGGGCAGCAGTCGTTTCCTATGAACACGCCAAGGCAAACAAACGAGGCTCCCAAGGTGCGTGGCCTGCACTGGGCTTGAACCTGGGACTGGTGCTTTCATCCCTAACGATTTTCCTACTAAGCCTCAACGGCGATGAATTTCTCATCAATGGCGGCTGGCGCATTCCCTTTATTGCATCAATCGCGCTGGTCGGAATCGGCCTATGGGTGCGTCGGAGCATGCCGGAGTCGCCGGAGTTCGAGAAGGCACGAAAGAACGCACCCAAGGTCACTCTGCGCACGGTGGCCAACAATCACTGGCGTGGACTGCTCGTGGTTTTAATTGTGGCCATAGGCTACAACGCCATCAGCTACATCTTCAAGACGTTCTCCATCGCCTATCTCGCCGAGTTCCAAGGCAAATCCGCAAATGTCACATCGCTGTCCGTACTTATCGCAGGAGTAATTGCGGTAATTGCAGTGCCCATCTTCGGTCATCTGTGCGATGTCCTGAGCAGTAGGACCATGATCATGCTTGGTGGCGTGTTAGCAGGCGTCTTTGCTTTTCCTTTCCTCTGGCTTCTGCAGACCGAACACAGTTGGGGCGCATACGTGGCGATCGGCATTGGCACTGGACTGCTCGCACCCATGATGTTTTCGGCGCAAGGGGCGTTCCTCAGCCGCCAATTCAGCACCGAATCCCGAAGCACCGGGGTCGGTACAGCGCGTGAAATTGGAACGGCCATAGCCGGCGGGTTGGCTCCGCTTGGAGCCCTGACCCTTGTCATTGCCTCGCCCACGAATTCAACCGTGGGGGTGGGGATCATCTTGGCTATCGCTGGGCTGCTGGTTCTGGGTGCCGCGCTATTCGATCAAGGCCGGCGTTTCAATAGCGACCATAACTAGACAAGCAGATCCGCATAGTATGCGTTGAGCAAAATCCCACTATGTGAGATGTTCCCTGTAAACGGGACTGACCTATTCAGCCCGTTTCCAGGAGTTTTTCAATGTAGCCATAAAGACCCTGGCCTCCGGTGCGGTCCGACCGTGGTCAGGGTCTTCCGGGAAAACCTGAGAATTCCCGAAACTCCGCAGCGGTATCAGCGCCGTTCACATAAGGTAAAAGGCTCAAGCTTGCGTGATGCTCCTGGAAGGCAACCGGACAAACTGGATGGCAACCCGAACCAAGACAATCGCACAGATATACGGCTTATAGGTCGCCTTGGAATGCCAACTCTCCCACCACCCGATATCTCTAATGGATCTTGGCAGGTCTGGTACTTGCTGGCAGGACAGATGCCACCTGTGGAAATGTGACTCACCCGTTATCAGTCCTTGGGCTTCAAGTGACTTGAAAAAGACCAGTCCGTTCTCGCAGGCGGCATCAGTCCAGCCTCTTGCCTTGGCTTGATAAAAGGTTGACCGCCAGCTGATCTGGTTGCATGCCCAT
>NZ_PCPW01000028.1:0-5409 GCF_002979835.1 Arthrobacter sp. MYb221
GTTGTTGTCTCGTAACCGTATAGTGAACGCGAGCATCATTGTCTTCAACGATTGCTTTACTGTGTGTTGTAAGTCATCGGCCTATTAGTACAGGTCAGCTACACAAGTCTTTAGTCCTTGCTTCCACATCCTGCCTATCAACCCAGTGGTCTAGCTGGGGGCCTCTCACACTCAAGGTGCATGGAAATCTCATCTCGAAGCAGGCTTCCCGCTTAGATGCTTTCAGCGGTTATCCCTTCCAAACGTAGCTAATCAGCGGTGCACTTGGCAGTACAACTGACACACCAGAGGTTTGTCCGTCCCGGTCCTCTCGTACTAAGGACAGCCCTTCTCAAATTTCCAACGCGCGCAGCGGATAGGGACCGAACTGTCTCACGACGTTCTAAACCCAGCTCGCGTACCGCTTTAATGGGCGAACAGCCCAACCCTTGGGACCTACTCCAGCCCCAGGATGCGACGAGCCGACATCGAGGTGCCAAACCATGCCGTCGATATGGACTCTTGGGCAAGATCAGCCTGTTATCCCCGAGGTACCTTTTATCCGTTGAGCGACGGCCCTTCCACGAGGTGCCGCCGGATCACTAGTCCCGACTTTCGTCCCTGCTCGAGCTGTCACTCTCACAGTCAAGCTCCCTTGTGCACTTACACTCGACACCTGATTGCCAACCAGGCTGAGGGAACCTTTGGGCGCCTCCGTTACATTTTAGGAGGCAACCGCCCCAGTTAAACTACCCATCAGGCACTGTCCCTGAACCAGATCATGGTCCGAAGTTAGGTGACCGGTACAGCCAGAGTGGTATTTCAACGATGACTCCACCCGAACTAGCGTCCGAGCTTCACAGTCTCCCACCTATCCTACACAAGCTGCACCGAACACCAATACCAAACTATAGTAAAGGTCTCGGGGTCTTTCCGTCCTGCTGCGCGTAACGAGCATCTTTACTCGTACTGCAATTTCGCCGAGTTCATGGTTGAGACAGCGGGGAAGTCGTTACTCCATTCGTGCAGGTCGGAACTTACCCGACAAGGAATTTCGCTACCTTAGGATGGTTATAGTTACCACCGCCGTTTACTGGGGCTTAAATTCTCAGCTTCGCAACAAGTTGCTAACCGGTCCTCTTAACCTTCCAGCACCGGGCAGGAGTCAGTCCGTATACATCGTCTTGCGACTTCGCACGGACCTGTGTTTTTAGTAAACAGTCGCTTCCCCCTGGTCTCTGCGGCCCACACCCGCAAAAGAAGAGCAAGTCTTCCTCACGGGGCAGGCCCCCCTTCTTCCGAAGTTACGGGGGCATTTTGCCGAGTTCCTTAACCATGATTCTCTCGATCGCCTTAGTATTCTCTACCTGATCACCTGTGTCGGTTTGGGGTACGGGCGACTAGAACCTCGCGCCGATGCTTTTCTAGGCAGCATAGGATCACCAAATCACCCACCAAAGTGGGCGCCTATCAGGTCTCAACCATAAATGAGAGACGGATTTGCCTATCTCTCGGCCTACACCCTTGGACCAGGTCAATTCCATTGCCTGGCTCGGCTACCTTCCTGCGTCACACCTGTTAATACGCTTACCTCACAAAATCGGTTCCCAGCACCTCACACAAAAGCAGCCCGAAGGCCACAACATCATGCTCAGTGGTGGTTAGCATCAAAAGCTCAGTATGGGCGGTTCTTCGCCGGTACGGGAATATCAACCCGTTGTCCATCGACTACGCCTGTCGGCCTCGCCTTAGGTCCCGACTCACCCAGGGCAGATTAGCTTGACCCTGGAACCCTTGATCATTCGGCGGACGGGTTTCTCACCCGTCATTCGCTACTCATGCCTGCATTCTCACTCGTGTGGTCTCCACCGCTGGTTTACACCGCGACTTCACCGTCCACACGACGCTCCCCTACCCATCCAAACGCCCAATCGAAACCAGGCAAATATTTGAATGACGCAACTTCGGCGGTGTGCTTGAGCCCCGCTACATTATCGGCGCGGAATCACTTGACCAGTGAGCTATTACGCACTCTTTCAAGGGTGGCTGCTTCTAAGCCAACCTCCTGGTTGTCACAGCAACTCCACATCCTTTTCCACTTAGCACACGCTTAGGGGCCTTAGTTGGCGTTCTGGGCTGTTTCCCTCTCGACTATGAAGCTTATCCCCCACAGTCTCACTGCTACGCTCTCACTTACCGGCATTCGGAGTTTGGCTAACGTCAGTAACCTTGTAGGGCCCATTAGCTATCCAGTAGCTCTACCTCCGGTAAGAAACACGTAACGCTGCACCTAAATGCATTTCGGGGAGAACCAGCTATCACGAAGTTTGATTGGCCTTTCACCCCTACCCACAGCTCATCCCCTCCATTTTCAACTGAAGTGGGTTCGGTCCTCCACGCGCTCTTACACGCGCTTCAACCTGGCCATGGGTAGATCACTTCGCTTCGGGTCTAGACCGTGCCACTCAAACGCCCTATTCAGACTCGCTTTCGCTACGGCTTCCCCACACGGGTTAACCTCGCGACACAGCACTAACTCGCAGGCTCATTCTTCAAAAGGCACGCCATCACACCCCACAAGTGGGATGCTTTAACGGATTGTAAGCGCACGGTTTCAGGTACTATTTCACTCCCCTCCCGGGGTACTTTTCACCATTCCCTCACGGTACTGATTCACTATCGGTCATCAGGTAGTATTCAGGCTTACCAGGTGGTCCTGGCAGATTCACACAAGATTTCTCGAGCCCCGTGCTACTCGGGTACCCACACTAGAACGGCAGACACGCATTACACCTACGGGACTATCACCCTCTCTGGTCCGGCATTCCAACCGATTCACCTATACGCCTGCACCTCATCCCGCTAACCAGATAGGGTTAGCACATGTAGGCCCCACAACCCCGGTGATGCAACGCCTATCCGCTATCACACACCAACCGGTTTAGCCCCATCCGCGTTCGCTCGCCACTACTAACGGAATCACTATTGTTTTCTCTTCCTGCGGGTACTGAGATGTTTCACTTCCCCGCGTTCCCTCCACACAGCCTATACATTCAGCTGCAGGTCATACGGCATGACACCGTACGGGGTTTCCCCATTCGGAAATCCTGGTCTCAACGTCCGGTTATCGACTCCACCAGGCTTATCGCAGATTCCCACGTCCTTCATCGGCTCCTGATGCCAAGGCATCCACCGTGCGCCCTTAAAAACTTCAACACAAATCAAAGTCTCAGATTGAGCAATAAAACAATCAACAAAATCACAAAACAACCACACAAGTCACCCCAAAGGGCTCCCCACATGGTCATCTTATAAGATGCTCGCGTTCACTATACAGTTCCCAAACAACAACCCCACACCCCCGCAACACCGGCCAAGAACCCCAAAGGACCCCAAAAGACCAGCGCGCAAAGACACAGGACAAACACTGAAACACCAAACCCCCACCCCCAAAAGGACAGGACGCTTGTTGCCTCAAAACCCAACAGCATGCCAAACCATACAAACCACACAACCCCCACACCCTCATTCCAACACCCCCAAAGGGACGCGTACTAAAAGAGCATGAACACCATGCAGCCATAGCCAATACCCCACACCAACCATAAAGTCGACGCGTTTTCCGGTACTGAGTTCATTGATATTCCACCCATGAGCAACCCGCCTGCCAACACTCGTGACAGAAACGGGCAACCAATAATTGGTTAGCTCCTTAGAAAGGAGGTGATCCAGCCGCACCTTCCGGTACGGCTACCTTGTTACGACTTAGTCCCAATCGCCAGTCCCACCTTCGACGACTCCCCCCACACAAGGTGGTTAGGCCATCGGCTTCGGGTGTTACCAACTTTCGTGACTTGACGGGCGGTGTGTACAAGGCCCGGGAACGTATTCACCGCAGCGTTGCTGATCTGCGATTACTAGCGACTCCGACTTCATGGGGTCGAGTTGCAGACCCCAATCCGAACTGAGACCGGCTTTTAGGGATTAGCTCCACCTCACAGTATCGCAACCCATTGTACCGGCCATTGTAGCATGCGTGAAGCCCAAGACATAAGGGGCATGATGATTTGACGTCATCCCCACCTTCCTCCGAGTTGACCCCGGCAGTCTCCCATGAGTCCCCACCTTTACGTGCTGGCAACATGGAACGAGGGTTGCGCTCGTTGCGGGACTTAACCCAACATCTCACGACACGAGCTGACGACAACCATGCACCACCTGTGAACCAGCCCCGAAGGGAAACCCCATCTCTGAGGCGGTCTGGAACATGTCAAGCCTTGGTAAGGTTCTTCGCGTTGCATCGAATTAATCCGCATGCTCCGCCGCTTGTGCGGGCCCCCGTCAATTCCTTTGAGTTTTAGCCTTGCGGCCGTACTCCCCAGGCGGGGCACTTAATGCGTTAGCTACGGCGCGGAAAACGTGGAATGTCCCCCACACCTAGTGCCCAACGTTTACGGCATGGACTACCAGGGTATCTAATCCTGTTCGCTCCCCATGCTTTCGCTCCTCAGCGTCAGTAGATGCCCAGAGACCTGCCTTCGCCATCGGTGTTCCTCCTGATATCTGCGCATTTCACCGCTACACCAGGAATTCCAGTCTCCCCTACATCACTCTAGTCTGCCCGTACCCACCGCAGATCCGAGGTTGAGCCTCGGACTTTCACGGCAGACGCGACAAACCGCCTACGAGCTCTTTACGCCCAATAAATCCGGATAACGCTTGCGCCCTACGTATTACCGCGGCTGCTGGCACGTAGTTAGCCGGCGCTTCTTCTGCAGGTACCGTCACTTTCGCTTCTTCCCTACTGAAAGAGGTTTACAACCCGAAGGCCGTCATCCCTCACGCGGCGTCGCTGCATCAGGCTTTCGCCCATTGTGCAATATTCCCCACTGCTGCCTCCCGTAGGAGTCTGGGCCGTGTCTCAGTCCCAGTGTGGCCGGTCACCCTCTCAGGCCGGCTACCCGTCGTCGCCTTGGTGAGCCATTACCTCACCAACAAGCTGATAGGCCGCGAGTCCATCCCCAACCGATAAATCTTTCCACCAAAGACCATGCGGTCAAAGGTCATATCCAGTATTAGACCCAGTTTCCCGGGCTTATCCCAGAGTCGGGGGCAGGTTACTCACGTGTTACTCACCCGTTCGCCACTAATCACCCCAGCAAGCTGGGGGTCATCGTTCGACTTGCATGTGTTAAGCACGCCGCCAGCGTTCATCCTGAGCCAGGATCAAACTCTCCATAAAAAAATAAAAAGCCATCGGCAACCCCTCGGAAAATAAGGGCGAAGCCAATGAAGTCCTGGCGAATAAAAACACTTGGAACAACACACGGGGGTGCATCATTCCAAGCAAATGTTATATATCCACCAAATTAAAAATAATTCGGTATCAATAAACTTGGCACACTATTGAGTTCTCAAACAACAAACACT
>NZ_PCPW01000029.1:0-3955 GCF_002979835.1 Arthrobacter sp. MYb221
AGGTCACCGCCGGACTTAACTTAGTATGATGGTTTGAGGCCCTTGCACCTGTTGGTGTGGGGGCCTCACCTGTTTAACCCGCGGGGGTGTGCGGGGGTGTGTGGGTTGTGTGGTTCTGCCTGGCGAGGCGGGACCTTTTTGCGCTTTAACCAGGGTTGAATGCCTGGATCTTGACCCAGTCGTTCTGATCGACGACTCCTTCCCCGCGATGGTGCACTCCATAGAGCTCTGGCGCGATAGTCACTACTCCATCTTCCTGCATAGGCTTTGTTCTTGTCGGCGCTGTGTAGTGCTCCGCCGGTTGATTGATGAGCCCAGTTCTGATGTTCGCTGATGCTCATGCCCATAGGCAGGGATCTTCGACCCGCGTTTTGTTATATGGCGTAAGTTCATCCGTCAATATACGCGGCGTCGACTCCGACCTTGTGGCACCAATCGATAAGTGCTTGACTCTGCTTTATTCGAAACCGTACAAGTTTAGTCACGCGCGAAATGGCGTTAAACAGGGATGCTTGGATAATGGGTGGACGGTATGTCCGACGATGACGACAGCCGAATGCATTTCCTCATGGTGTGATTCTACGTTCACGAGTATAGAGTCATCGCTGCCTAGATCTCGACGCTACCAATTCGATTCCCGTCAAGAGAAAACACATCGAGAAGATACTACCTGCTCAACAAACACTGATCTATATGTAACGACAGGATATGCTCGACTTCCGAGGTAAGTAGCAGATTCAGTTGGTATGGAGCCTAGCTGGGCCCTGGGTTGATTACGATGACAAGATATCTTCCCGACTGGAAGTATTCGATTAGGCTGCGGAAGATCGACGACCACAGAATCTCCGGATCATACGACAAGGACGTCTTATGTCAGAAACGCAGTCAGATTTTCTTATCCAACTGAACACAGTGCTTTCTGCTGAGCAACTGGAACAGCGCGCAGAAGTACTACTGGAGAATTCCCGGGACTTCGGGCAATTCGTCGGCGACCCCATCATGCCTCTGGCCGTGGTTTACCCCCGAACGGTTGAAGACGTCCAAAAGGTAATGCGACTGGCCTACGAACATCGCATGCCCGTTGTTTCGCGTGGTGCCGGTACCGGTGTATCCGGAGGCGTTCACGTAACCGGTAAGTGCATTGTCCTGAACCTCATGCAGATGAACCGAATCGTGGAAGTTCGCCCCGAAGACGAAGTCGCGGTGGTGGAACCTGGAGTGATCAACTATGACTTGAACGTAGCTGTCTCCGAACACGGTCTCATGTACGCACCGGATCCGGCCAGCTATAAGATGTCTACCATTGGTGGCAATATTGCCACCAATGCTGGTGGTCTACGCTGTGCCAAATACGGAGTGACACGTGAATCGGTACTTGCTGTAGACGTTGTTCTGTCGGATGGCCGTTTAGTTCATCTGGGACGTAATACCTTCAAAGGTGTTGCAGGCTACGACCTCACCGGATTGTTTACCGGTTCGGAGGGAACACTTGGCGTCGTGGTGCGCGCGGTGCTGCGCTTACGATATTTGCCGGTGGATGAGCGCGACATCTCGATGTTATTCCCAAGTTTGGAAGCAGCAGTCCTTGGCGTTCAACGCATAGCCCGCGCCCGCGTACAGCCGGCCATTCTGGAGCTCCTTGATTTGCCGACTATCGAAATCTTAGATGATCAATACTCGACCAACTATGCAGCGCATGGTGGTGCCATGCTCTTAGTCAGGGTGGATGGATATGGCGCCGAAAAGGAAGAAGCTGTCATTCGCGAGACCTTCGAGAACCAAGAAGTAACCCTCAGCGACTCCGGTGCGGACGAAGCCACAACGCTTATCGAAATGCGGCGAACAAGCCGTGGAGATACTAAAGACGATGCCTATCGCATGGGGGAGGACATTGCAGTGCCAAAGAGCAAGATGTCCGACTACGTGCGAGAACTGCGACAGATCGCTTACTCTCACGAGGTAGATGTCAGAGTCATTGCCCATGCGGGGGACGGCAACCTGCATCCTACATTCTCGGTTGAACCCGGTGCCGGAGTCGATCCTCTGGCGAGACTTTCTAAGGCATTGGAAGGATCAATTCGATTGGCCATCGAGATGGGCGGAACCATCACCGGTGAACATGGAGTCGGCCTTATCAAACGCGATTGGTTGAGCTGGGAACAAACTGCTGACGTTCTGCTTCTCCAGCAAGAAATCAAAGCGCTGTTTGACCCGAGGAATATTCTCAACCCCGGCAAGGCACTTTAGTTTCCTTGAACGACGTCCGTTCCTTCTTCAATAGCTCACTGGCAGATTTAGCACAGACGCATCCCCGGGTGTAGTGTATAACCGTTGTAGAGTTACGGGATATAGCGCAGCTTGGTAGCGCGCGTCGTTCGGGACGACGAGGTCGCAGGTTCAAATCCTGTTATCCCGACTAGCAAATGAATAAGGGGGTCCCTAGGGACCCCCTTATTTTTGGTTGAGGGTGTCGTGCGCATATTTCACCGTCCATCGCCAGAGGTATCCAAGCCCGCCGTTCCACTCCCCGCGTACCTGTAGTCGGGCTCTGTTTTGACGTAAAACTGCACCTCAACACAATAGAGCTGTAGATCACTCGAGGAGAAGGGCTCAAAAGATGCCTAAACGAGTTTTCTTATGTATAGTTATATCTCGTGCTAAGGCATTTCGAAGAGAATGATCTTGATGGTCTTCACTGAGGAAGCCAAGTCACATTGGGATATGGTGTAATTGGCAACACAACGGTTTCTGGTTCCGTCATTCTAGGTTCGAGTCCTGGTATCCCAGCGCTTCACCAGAGTAATTTGGTGAGTTGAAGAGAAATCTTCAGCGTACGGCCCCATCGTATAGCGGCCTAGTACTCCGCCCTCTCACGGCGGCAACACGGGTTCGAATCCCGTTGGGGTCACACATCAAAACGCGGAACTTCGGTTCCGCGTTTTTTGCTTTAAGATTACGCTCATCGAACTTCGTGGCCATCCTTTGCGCACGCGCTACTGTTACTTCAGCATCTTCTGTCGGAGCGAGGCGAACGGCAGTATCACCACGGGAACGAACGATGCGCTAGCTGGTGGTTGAGTGGCCGGGACAGACACACGGCCTACCCGCATTGTGTCACTACAGTAGGTCGCGAATGCAACGATGCCTGTGGACCGGGTTTAAGTACTGCCGTAGTTTGCGCCCGGTGATGTCATCGAGGGCAGTGGGATCCACGAGATGTTCAGCAACGGGGATTCACTTAGCCAAGTTTCACCCTTCGACTGGTCGAGGTTCCAGCCCGGGGACGCCAGCTCAACGTCTGGGTTTATCAATTTCATCTCGGATGCCGGCCGGTGGAACCATCTCATCGGAAGGGAGTCTGCGTTTCCCATCTTCGCGCTGCCTGGCCTCTCAAACTGTTGGGCGCCTCGGCATGCCGAAATTGAACGTCACTGCGCATAAGCATCGAAGCATTCAGCGATAGTGATTATTCGGAGGTCAATAGTGAGCAAGCAACCGTGTGTCGGGTGCGGTCTAGGCCTGTTGAACTTTGACAGTGTCTACCGAGATGAAGTCCGGTCATAGAGAGAATAAGGGCCTGTGTGCACGGTCACCTCGGAAAAGGGCCTCCCGATTTGAAACATCCCGCAAATCTGTGTATAGTTTTTATCTGTCGCCGAAACAAGGCCGGAACAAAAACCGGTACAAAATTCGGTGATAATCCCCAGAAAATCAAGAGTTTTACACAGGTCACTGTGGATAAAACGAAATTAATGGGAACCAAGAATACCGATTCAAATCACAAATAATTGATTTGACTTTCAGGAATTCAACGGTATAAAATATAAATATAACGCTGGACGAAATTGCCGCTTGAAAGAGTGGGTAAAGAACCGGTAAGTGTTTGTTGTTTGAGAACTCAATAGTGTGCCAAGTTTATTGATACCGAATTATTTTTAATTTGGTGGATATATAA